>CACZRB010000078.1 GCA_902783555.1 uncultured Erysipelotrichaceae bacterium | reverse complement strand
AGATGAAGGATTAAATTACACATTTAATGTAACAAAAAAGGGAAGCAGCAATATAAGTATTTACTATTGTAAAGATGATAAAGATTATACAGATGAGAGCCAAAAATGTAAACCAAATACAAAAATAGAAGAAAGTGATAAATTAACAGCATTTAATTTAGTCAGTGGAGAATATTACTTAAGAGCAATAGCAGTAAATGGAAGCGGAGTAGGATCAGAAGTAGTAACATATCATGCAAAAGTAAGTGCAAATATAGATAAAAATACATTAGTAAGTAAAATAAAGCCAACCGAATGTAAAAATCCTACAACAACGCCAGGAAAACAAATAGCAACAGCAGATGAAGGAATGAATTGTACGCAAGACGATTATGGCACAAGCTATTATTATAGAGGAGCAGTAGAAAATAATTATGTATCATTTGCAGGAATGTGCTGGAGAATAGTAAGAGTAGATGGAAATAACAATACAAAGTTAGTATTGTATAATGCAAATGGTCCAGATTGTATGTCCGAAGGAAATACTAATGCTTTCGCAGTAATTAGCGGAACTAATACTAAGACAGAATATAATTCTTCTCAAAGTACTCGTTATTATAATGCAGGAATAGGATATATGTATGGTGATGCAAATGCAAGTTCATATGAATTAGTACATTCCAATGATTCTTCTAGTACTATAAAAGAAAAGTTAGATACATGGTATACTTCTGTATTCAACAATAATCAAAGAGGAGTATTAGCCGATGTAGTATGGTGTAATGATAAGAGTTTATATAGTGGTAATGGAATATATAATGCAGCAACACAATATGGAGGCTATGGAAGACTAAATACTGCTACCAACGCAAACCCAACATTAAAATGCCCAGATATAAACTATTCACCATTAATTAATAGTAATTTATCAAGGATGAGTGTTTCTTATACCATAGGAAATGGTAAATTAACATCAAAAATAGGATTATTAACAGCAGATGAAGTAGCGTTTGCTGGAGGAGTTGTTGGAACAAATAATTCAAATTATTATTTGGTAAAAAATACGGGTAATAGTTATTGGTGGACAATGACTCCAGCAAGTTATAGTAGCGGAAATTATGGAAATGTTTATGCTGCTAGTCAAGTTTTATCGCTATCATCTGTAACAAACTATTATAATATGAGACCATCCATATCCATAAATGCAAATGCGGTGGCAAGTGATGGAGAAGGAACAGCGGATAATCCATATATAATAACCGGAATAAATGATAATGTTGAGCCGGTTGTTAGTATAACTCCGATGCAAGATGCCGCAACTGGAGGATTAAACTATACCTTTAAAGTAGAACAAAAAGGAAGTAGTGATGTAACAATATATTATTGTAAAGATTTAGATAACACATGTAATCCAAATATAAAAATAGGTGAAAATGTTTTATTAACATCATTTAACTTAGTAGATGGAGAGTACTATATAAGAGCAAAAGGCATAAATGAAAGTGGTATTTCTTCAGAAATAGTTACATATCATGCAAATATAAGTGAAGAAATAATAGGAGTTAATACGTTATTAGCAAAGATAAAACCAAGTACATGTAAAAATCCTACAACAATACCAGGAAGGACAACAGCAACAACCGATGAAGGAATGAATTGTACGCAGGACGATTATGGTAATTCATATTACTATAGAGGAGCAGTAGAAAATAATTATGTATCGTTTGCAAATATGTGTTGGCGAATAGTACGAATAGATGGTAATAATAATATCAAGTTAGTATTATATAATTATTCAGGGCCAGATTGCTTATCAACAGGTAATACTAATGCTTTTGCTGTAATTAGTGGAACAAATACTAAGACAGCTTATAATACCTCTCAAAATACTCGCTATTACAATGCAGGAGTAGGGTATATGTTTGGTGATGCAAATGGTCAAACATATAACGATGTTCATGCAAATAATAATTCAAGTACAATAAAGGAAAATTTAGATGCATGGTATAATAATAAATTAACAGAATATTCTGAAAATCTTGCCGATGTAGTATGGTGTAATGACAAAAGTTTATATAGTGGAACTGGAGCGTATAATGTAGCAACACAATATGGTGGATTTGGAAGATTAAATGATAAATCTAAAGCAAGTCCAAGTTTAAAATGTCAGGATATAAGAAAAACTTTAGCTGTGGATATAGATATATCAAGAATGACAACAAGTAATCTTATGGGAAATGGCAAGTTAACATCAAAAGTAGGCTTATTAACAGCGGATGAAGTAGCTTTTGCCGGAGGAGCTTTTGGAACAAATAATTCAAATTATTATTTAGTAAAAAATACAGGTAATAGTATTTGGTGGACAATGACACCGACAAATTATAGTAGTGGAAATTATGGAAATGTTTATACTGCAGGTCAAGCTTTATCTTCACAATCAGTAACAAGTAGTTATAATTTAAGACCAGCCATAAGTTTAAAAGCAAATACATTAGTATTTAGTGATGGTAACGGAACGGCTGAAAACCCATACAAAATTGTAAATAAAGATAGTTTAGCTTATGCTGTATTATCAAATAATTCGGTTACAAGTCCTGTAACAACACCAGGTCGTGAAGTAAGTACTGCTAGTGAAAAAGTTCTTGCTTCTTCTCCAGATGATTATGGTACAAGTTACTATTTTAGAGGTAATATTGATAATAATTATGTAGTATTTGCAAATAAATGCTGGAAAATAGTCCGTATTACTGGAGACAAAAGTGTTAAATTAGTTCTTCAAAATAATAACGGAACAAGTTGTGAATCATATAATCCAGCAGGTACAAGTGCATATAATGATCCATCTAATTCTAATGCTTATATCGGTTTTATGTATGGTAATGTAAGTACATCAGCAAATTATAATACGACTCATGTAAATAATACAGATAGCATAATTCTAAAAAGTTTAAAAACGTGGTATGACAGTTCATTTAATAGTGCACAAAAAGCATTATTAGCCGATGTCATATGGTGTAATGAGAAAAGACTATCTGCTGATAACAGCAATACATCAAGTTATGGTAAAGGTACAGCAGAAACTAAATACTTAACTATGGATAGAGTATGGCCAGCTGAGACTGCAAATCCAAGCTTGATGTGTGGAACAAGTAGAACTGATAATTTAATTAGTAAATTTACTGCTAGTGATACAATATATGGAAATGGTAAACTTAAAGGTACTAATGGTAGTGGTACAGATGAATATAAAATTGGACTATTAACTGTAGATGAGGTGGCATTTGCAGGTGGAGCATATGAAATGAGAACAGATTATTCTTATCTTTATGCGCCTAATAGTTTCTGGACCATGTCACCATCTGCTTATTCATTTGGCTCTGCAAGATTGTATCTTTCAGTGCAAGGTAATTTAAATAATGCAGGAAGTAATGCAAAATTTGAATACGATTTAAGGCCATCAATCGCACTTAAATCAACTGTTTCTTATACTTTAAATGGAACTGGAGTACCAGGGTCAGTTTCAAATCCTTATATAATACCATCATAATTATCAAAAAACAGCCTATTTAGGTTGTTTTTTCTTTCATTGTATTTTCCTTATATTTATGCTAAAATACTTATGTTTAAGGGGTGAATTCCATGAGAAAAACTGTATGTTTAATTGGTAGACCTAATACAGGTAAGTCTACTTTATTTAATCGTTTAATAAATGAAAAGAAAGCTATTATATTAGATACACCAGGTGTAACTAGAGATCGTATTTATGGTATTGTAAACTATAAAGATAAATCATTTAATCTAATAGATACTGGTGGTATAGATTTAGCAAAAGAATCATTTAATGATACAATTAAAATGCAAGCTGAGCTTGCTATAGATGAATCTGATGTTATAGTCTTTGTTATTGATGGAAAAAGTGAATTAACTAGTAATGATTTACTTATTTCATCTCTTCTTAAAAAGACTCATAAAAAAGTTATTGTTGCTGTAAATAAATTAGATGATACAATTCATAATGATAATATTTATAATTATTATGAACTTGGGTTTGATACATATATACCTATAAGTGGTGAACACAAAAAAGGTATAAATGAATTATTAGATGAAATAACCAAAGATTTTAATCCCTATACAACTGAAGAAGATAGTGCCTTTCTTAAGTTTTCAATAATTGGTAGACCTAATGTTGGGAAAAGCTCACTTATTAATGCTTTACTAAATGAAGAAAGAGTAATCGTTTCAGATATTGCTGGAACTACTAGAGATGCAATTGATACAAAATTTACTTATGACAAGGAAGATTTTATTGTAATTGATACAGCTGGTATGCGTAAAAAGGGTAAAGTATATGAAAATATTGAAAAAGTAAGCGTTTTAAGAAGTTTAAAAGCAATTGAAAGATCAGATGTATGTGTGTTAGTTATTAATGCTGAAGAAGGAATAATTGAGCATGATAAACATATTGCGTCTTATGCTATATCTGCAGGTAAAGCAATTGTAATTGTAGTTAATAAATGGGATTTAGTAGAAAATAAAGATGAAGAAATGAAAAAATGGATTAAAGATATTCGTAATAATTTCCAATTTATGCCATATGCAAATATAGTTTTCTTATCTTCTAAAACTAAAACTCGTATTCATACATTAATGCCAGAAATAATCAAAGCTTATGAAAGTGCTACTAGGGAAGTTAAAACAAGTGCTTTAAATGATTGCATAAGAGAAGCAGTAGCTATTCATGAACCTCCTTCTTATAAAGGAAAAAGACTTAAAATTTATTTTGTTCATCAAGATGGTACTATGCCACCTAAATTTGAATTTTCAGTTAATAATAAAAAACTAATACATTTTAGTTATGAAAGATATTTAGAAAATCAAATAAGGGAAAACTTTGATTTTACTGGGACACCAATAATATTTAAATATACTAACAGGGGTGAAAAAGATGAATAAGAAAAAGAAAGGTATGATAATATTATCTATTCTAATTGTTATTCTAATTGGATTATTAGTTTATTTATTTATAATTAAAAACAAAAAAGAAGAATTCTATGTAAAAGTAAAAGAATCTTCTAGTTCATCATCAATTGTTGAACCATTACATAATGAAAAAATATATAAAAATTATCCAGTATTACAAATAGATGTAGGAAATCTTAAAGAAGGAGATATTATTAAAGTAACTGCTAAGGGTGAAGTGCTTGAAACATATCCTCCAGTTGTTCAAGTTCTAGATTATGAATTTATTATCAATAATACTACTAGTACAACTCCTTTAATAGAAATAATAGATGAATTAAATATACCTACTACAACCAAAAGGATAACTACAACTCAAAATAATAATATACCTACAACTAAAGTTAATACAACTACTAGTAGAACTACTACTATAAAGATAAATACTAATACAATGCCAAGTACTACAACTACTAAATATGTTCCATCTTCAAAAGATGAAATAGTTTTATCAAGTTTACAAAATAATATTTCCTTAGTTGAAAAGAATCAAAATGATAAATCATTTGGTGAAAAAGCTAAAGGATATTTTATTAGTACAGTAGATTTTATTTTCTATGATAAAGATATTAAAGGAGTTTACTTTAAAGATTTAACTAATACTGCTAAATTAAAAGTAATTGGCCTTGCTTTAAAATTAGATAATTTAATTGATAAACATTATCCTGGTTATAAAGATAGTCTATCATCATCTTATCAAAATATTAAAAATAAATTAATTGAACTTTATCTTGATAAAACAAGTGAATATTGTGCTAATAATGATAAAGTATGTAAAGAGGCTAAAAATGATTTCCAAGAATTTAAAAAAGCTTATGGAATAACTTGGGATTTTATTAAAAATTTAGGCTCTAAAGGTATATCTAAATTAAAACAGTGGTATGAAGTATACAGTGGAAAATAAAATTATTATTGATAATCATGAGTTTACTTATATTATTGAATATAAAAAGATTAAAAATATCTATTTTAGAGTTAAAGATGATTTAAAAATATACATAAGTAGTCCTAAAATGGCTAGTAAAAAGTATTTAGAATCTTTACTGTTAGATAATAGTAGTGCTATAATAAAAATGTATAATAGACAAATATCTAAAGATATAAAAGATGTCTATTATTTAGGAAACAAACTTATCTTAAAAGAATATAGTGGAAGTCCATATATAAGTAATGACTATATTTATGCTAAGGATATAAATAATGCTAAAGAGTATATATATTCTTTAGCATTTGACGTATTTAAAGAAAGAGTAGAAAGAATTAAGAATAGTTTTAATAATTTACCCGAATTTAAATTAAAGGTGCGTAAAATGACATCTAAATGGGGCGTATGCAACACTAAAAGTATGAGTGTTACTCTAAATACAGAACTAATAACTAAAGATGTTCACCTAATAGATTATGTAATTGTTCATGAACTTTCTCATTTTTCGCATATGGATCATAGCTCAGCTTTTTGGAAAGAAGTTTCTAAACACTATCCTTATTATAAGGAAGCAAGGAAGGAATTAAATCATTCATGATTGAATCAATAAATAATGAAAAAATTAAAAATTATGCTAAATTAAATGATAAAAAGTATCGTAAAGAAACATCTCTTTTTATAGCGTCAGGTTTTCATTTAGTAGAAGAAGCTTTAAAAAAAGGTATAGTTAAAGAAATTCTTTTATTAAATGGAGAAAAAGATATCTATGGAGGCGCAACTTATGTGTCTGAAGATATTTTAAAAAAAGTATCTGATTTAACGAATAACCCTAAAGTACTAGCTATATGTTATATGCCTAATAATAATGAAATAAAAGGTAATATTATTATATTAGATGATATTAAAGATCCTGGTAATCTAGGTACTATTATAAGAAGTGCAGTAGCTTTTAATTATGATACTATAATTCTAAGTAAAAATTCAGTAGATGTTTATAATCCCAAAGTTGTAAGAGCAACTGAAGGCATGTTATTTAATATAAATATTATAATAGATGATATAGAAAATATAATACCTAAATTAAAAGATATGGGATATAAAATATATGGAACAGATGTAAATGGTGGTAAACTTTGCCAAAATGAAATTAATAAACATGCATTAATTATTGGGTCAGAAGCCCATGGTATGAATAAAAATATTAAGAATTTATGTGATGAAAATTTATATATTAAAATGAATAATAAATGTGAAAGTTTAAATGCTGGAGTATCGGCTAGTATTTTAATGTATGAATTGAATGGAAGGAATATATGATAAATAATAAATTATTTATAAATAAAGGTATTTACGATAATAAAAATATATTTGAAAATACATTAGAATCTATAAAAGAAACACTTAAAACTAAACATGGTATTTATTTAACGATAAGAGAAACTAAAGATCACATTTTTATAATATATGAAGATAGTAATTTATCTAGACTTCAAAACATTAAAGATAAAATTAGTGATATGACGTATGAAGATTTAAATTATATTTCTTTTTATCATATTCCAACCTTAGAAGAAGCATTAAAACTCATTAATGGGAAAATAGATATTATATTTGATTTAAAAATTAAAAGTAAAAATAAAAAAATATATGATATGTTAGAAAATTATAAAGGGAATTACTTGGTAGTTGGCGCTCCAAGAGTTATTAATGAAATAAATAAGAATCATGAGTCCATTAAGGCAGGAGAAATCATTACTAAAAAACGTAAGTTTTCTATATTAAGTTTATTTATAAAACCCGATTTTAAGAGTTATGATTTAGAATATTTTGATAATATTAAATATAAAAAATTAAAAGAAGATGGTAAATTAATTATTGGATATAAAGCAGATAATCAAACTAAATACAATGAATTTAAAGATATCTTTGAATATTTAGTAATTGATAATTATCAAAATATAAAAATTAAAAAAATAAGCTAATTTTTAGTTTATTTTTTTAATTTATTAATTTATAATAATCTATACAAAGGGAGGTTTAATATGAATGATATTAATAAAACATTAAGTGCTATTAATGATATAGAAACTAAACTATTACCTGTAAGATATTTAAACGAAATAACATATATTTTCTATGCTGCAAATGAATATTATTTAAATCATTCAAGAAGTGCTCTTAATGAATTATATGATTACTTATTAAGTTTATCTAAAGATGTAAAATGGCCAGATTATTATCAAGTACAAAGAGGAGAATTATCTAGCAATGTAAAAATAAATAGACAACTAGAAGAAGTAATTAATCTCTATTTTTCACTTGTTAAAAAATATACTGAATTAGTATATGAATTTGCTGTTAATATTCATAATAAAAGCAAAAATATGAAAAAGTTATATCAAGATTTATCGCTAGTTAGAGAGGCAGTTTATTCTTTTAATCCAAATAGTATGGCTATTGGTTTATCATCTGAAATATCTCATGATTCTTTTAGCGATGATATAGTATTAATGCGTCTTATTAATAATTATTTTGAAACAGGAAAAGTTAACAAATGGGAAATTAAAAAATTAAAAGGTTATCCAAGAATTTATCCTTGGGCTAAAGTAGAAATCTATAAAAAAATGGATGAAATATCTAAAGAAGAAATAAAAAATAATAAAGAATATACACTTTTAAAGAAATAATATAATGCAAGTAATGCCAAATAAAAAACATTGCTTGCATTTTTTATTATATTTTTCTTCTTTTATATAAATATTGCATTAAAGGATTTATTTTTTTTACTATTTGTTCTAAAATAAAATTATGAAATTTTTAAATGTTGGAAAAATTGTAAATACTTTTGGAATTAAAGGTGAACTAAAAATAGTTAGCCGTTTTGAAATGCCAGAAAAAGTTTTTTTAAAAGGAAATAAGTTAAGAATTAATAATAATCTGTTTTTGATTACTAATGCTAGATTTCATCATCATAACTATTTAGTAGAACTTAATAATATTAAAGATATAAATGAAATTGAATATTTAGTTGGAAATGATGTATTTTTTAATGAAGATGATTTACATCTTCAAGATAGTGAATATTTAATAAGTGAACTTGTTGATTATAAAGTATTAAATAATAATAAAGAAATTGGTATAGTTACTGATTATGATGATAATAAAATTAATCCATTAATTAAAGTAAATAATAAGTTTTATATTCCAATTAAGGGTAATTTTATTAAAAAAATAAATAAGGATAATAAAGAAATAATTACAGAAAATTTGGAGGGATTAATGCTATGAAAATAAGTATTTTATCATTATTTCCTAATATGTTTGATGGTTTTATAACTGAATCTATTATATCTAGAGCAATTAAAAATAAAAAAGTTGAAATAGAAGTTATTGATTTTCGTAAGTATTCGCATCTTTCTAATAATCAAGTAGATGATACTCCTTATGGTGGTGGAGCTGGGATGGTTCTTAGATGTGAACCGATATTTGAAGCTATTGATGATATAAAAACTAAAGATTCTTATATTATCTTATTATCACCAGAAGGTGTCACTTATAATCAAAAAATAGCAAAAAGATTAACAACAATTAAACATTTAATAATTATTTGTGGTCATTATGAAGGATTTGATGAAAGAATTAAAACTCTAGCTAATGAAATAATATCTATCGGGGATTTTATATTAACTGGTGGAGAACTTCCGGCTATGATGATATGTGATAGTGTAATACGTCTATTAGATGGAGTTATTAATAGAGAAAGTTTAGAAACTGAAAGTTTTGAAGATAATTTATTAGATTATCCAGTATATACTAAACCAGAAGAATATCGTGGAATGAAAGTGCCTCCCATATTGCTTTCTGGTAATCATCAAAAAATTGCTGAATATAGAGAAAGTGAAAGAATTAGAGTAACTAAAGAAAATCGTAAAGATTTAATGGGGGAATAAAATATGTACACATTAGTAAAAAAACGAGGCAAAATAAAAAGCGATAATACTATTGAACTATTTGGTTATGAAGTTAAAATTAATAAAGAGAAAATTGTTGTTTATAATCAAAAAATTATTGATGTTTTAATAAAAAGTAAACTTATGCCAGAATTTAATAAATTAATTAAACAAATATTAGTATTTATTAGCGAAGATAATGATCCAGATGAAGCTGTATTTTTACTTGATGAACTATCTAGACTTTATAGTGTTTATTTAAATAAATATGAAAAATATTTATCATCTAAAGAGAAGAAATCTTTTAATAAGAACGTTAATATTTTATCTAATGAATTAAAAAAGATTTCTCGTAATAAAAGAATTGCACCCGTATCAAAAGGAAGAGTAAGATAGTATAAATATAGATTTTTAAAATAAAATATAATAAAAGCCCTTGAAATAAGGACTTTTATTTGTTATAATGGCATTGCTCATTAGATTTTGAGCTCCTTTAATCCGCTTTCTTAGAAATGATTAATGTGAAATATAGTTGAGAGGAGAATATACGTATGAATTTAATCGATAAGATTAATGCTAAACAAGTTAAACCTGAAATGCCTAATATTCAATCTGGTGATACTGTAAGAGTAGATGTATGGATTAAAGAAGGTAAAAAAGAAAGAATTCAAGCTTTTGAAGGTTTAGTTGTAAATGTTAGAGGTGGTTCTGTTTCTAAAAGAATTACTGTAAGAAAGAAAAGTGGAAATGTTGTAGTTAAAAGAGTATTTGCTATTAACTCTCCATTAGTAGATAAGATTACAGTAGTTAAGAAAGGTTCTGTTAGAAGAAAGAAACTTACATTTATCGACAAAATGGAAAAAGAATACAAACCAAAGGAAAGAAACTAATTATTATGGTTTCTTTTTTTTATTATTTGCAGAAAATAAAAATTAGAAAGATAGGTAGGTGCTTAATGAACATGATAATTTACGTAGTTAGAGATAATCAGGTGATGTTAGATTCTGAATTTGAAAGGAGATAAGTATTTATGATAGAAACATTTGATAAGGATTTTAAACAAATAATATGTGAAATAAAAAGTAAGATAAATAATACAAAATTAGAAATATTTCAAAATGCTAATATGAGTTTACTTAATTTATATTTTTATATTGGACAAACTTTGGTTGAAAATTCAAAATATGGGAATAATTTTATTAATAATTTATCTATTGAATTAAAAATATCATATCCAAATATGAAAGGCTTTTCAGTTAGAAATCTAAAAAACATGAGAAAATATTATCTAGTTTGTTCAAATAACCAAAAAGTGCAGAAAGCTTCTGCACAAATCCCTTGGTCACATAATATTTTAATTTTTGATAAAATAAAAGA
Organism: uncultured Erysipelotrichaceae bacterium; assembly: GCA_902783555.1. Classification (GTDB taxonomy): domain Bacteria; phylum Bacillota_I; class Bacilli_A; order RF39; family UBA660; genus CAG-533. Next base: position 46 of record CACZRB010000078.1, on the reverse strand, counting down.
TGATGAAAAGAGAATATGGTATATAAATCAAACTGCAAAAAATGGT
>CACZRB010000077.1 GCA_902783555.1 uncultured Erysipelotrichaceae bacterium | reverse complement strand
TAGTTCTACATCAACAGATATGCGTTATTTCTTATTTGATACTAAAATAACAAATGTAAATGAACTTGGAAATTGGGATACCTCAAATGTAACTGATATGTCTCTTATGTTTAATAACACCTCATTAACAAGTTTAGAAGGATTAGAAAACTGGGATACCTCAAATGTAACTGATATGGCCCATATGTTTTTTCAAAACACCTCATTAACCAGTTTAGAAGGATTAGAAAACTGGGATACCTCAAATGTAACCCGTATGCAATATATGTTTGGTAGTGATACTAAAATAACTGATTTGGATGCTTTATCTGCTTGGGATACATCAAGTGTTATATATATGCAAGATATGTTTAATGGATGTAATAAGGTAAAAGAAGCTGATATAGGCAATTGGGATTTATCTAAGTTATCAAGTACAACAGAAGCTAATATATTCCCTGGCTGCAGCGGATTAGAAAGACTAAAAACACCAAAAGTATATCCAACAGCAAGCGGAGTAAAAATAAATTTGCCAGTAACACTTAAGGATTCACTCGGAACAAGTTATACTTCACTTGGTACCGGTAGTCCAACCAGTACATGGCTTACTAAATAAAATAAAAAATACATAAGTTATTATTTCATTTCACTTATGTATTTTTTTAATGTTTTAGCATTAGGTCCAAATATAATTTTTAATTGATTATCAATTTCTACAATACCTTTAGCGCCTAATTTTTGAATTGCTTCTTTATCAGCAAGCGTAATATCTTTTAACGTAACTTTAAGCCTTGACATATTTACTTCTGAATCTAAAATATTATCTTTTCCACCTAAATATTGAACTAATTTATTAATTTCAAAAGTAAAATTCTTTTTATTTAACTTAACAACAACTAAAGATATTAAAATTAAAACTAAAAATATAATTAAATATTGCCACCACATAAATTCATCACCTTTATACATTATACACTATTAAAGCCAAAAATAAAATCACTATTTTCACCATTTCACATAAAATATATTGAGTAATGAAAGGGTGAATAAATATGTGTAATAATAATTCTAATGGGAACTGCATTAGTGAACTACTAAATGTTATTTTGATATTACAACAAAATGCTTGTCCAGATAATACTTTAGATTCATGTGATAGACCAATGCTTGGAGGAGGAAGTAGCAATTGCCTAGTATGCAATACAAGACCAGTAATGTTATATACATGTTGTGGAAATGGTGTACCATTATCTATGCCAACTTGTAAAGATTATACTTTAACATGTTCTAATCCATCTGGTGAAAATCAAACTACAGAATGTTCTAATGTATTTAGAGTAGAAAAAATAGAAGGAAATTGTTGTACATTCAGAGTATTAGCAGCTAATCCAGATATAACATGCTGTAATAACCAGCCTTGGCTAGCTACCAATAGTTTCTTTACCATGAATTTAGATTGCTGCTGCATTGTTAGATGCTTAAGTGATTGTTATGTAGATTGTGTTTGTTAATATATCAAAGTGTGAGAAATCACGCTTTTTCTTATGTAAAATTTTATTATATTCTTTAATTATTAATTAAAATATGTTATTTTAGTTATAGGTGAGATTTATGTCTAAATTAGTTATTAAAAATAGTAATGGAAACTTAGAAGGATATTTAAACGAATATAAGATGCCAATAAATAGTAATCTTTTAGATGCATTGTTTGAAGCTATGACTAGCAGGGAAATTGATAAAATAAGTACTGATAATAATAAATTAAATCTTGAAATTAGTGGTAATACAATTGTAATTGAAGATTTTGCTGCATTTGTTAAAAGTGCTAAATATCCTAAATTTGTTGAAAAATGTCAAGAAAAAATTGCTAGTAATAATAGAGAAAACATTGCAAAAGCTAAGCAAAAAAAAGCAAGAGTTAATCGTAAATCTTCTGTAGCTACAGAAGTTAAAAAAACAATTATTGCTTTAGCATTAATTGGAGCAGGAACTGTTACTATAAATAATTTAATAACTTCCCAAAGAGAATTTGAGTTAAATAACAATAATCATAATGAAGAACCTACTTATGTAGCTGAAGTTACACCAACTCCAGAACCAGCTATAATAGAGCCAACTGAGGTTATAGAACCTAATCAATATAATCCTCAAGATGAATATGCGACTAAGAATAATTTTGATGCTAGTATAAATAATTATGCTAGTGAAAGGGGAATTACCCCATCAGAAATAAGCTGGTTATTATATAATAATACTACTTATGATAATGATAGAATAAATCACTTTAAAAAAATAATTGATTTAATTTCAGATTTTCGAGCTAATGGTTATAATGTAGAATTATTAACTACAAATTATGGTGGAGCAGGCTTATTTATCCATAATTATAGCAGATTTATTATTATTCCAGAAAATATTGAAAATATGAGTTCAATAGTACAAATTAATCCAAGTGAAAATAGTGCTTATTATAGTTATTCAGAAATAATTAATGATATTAAAAGTGGAAATATTCCAAACTACATACTAGTAGGATCTGCAAAGCCAGAACCGGATTTTAATAACTATGCTAATAGTAATTTATTAGAAACAGTTTTAGAATATATGTTAAATAAAGGAATTAATATTCAAAATATTGGCATATTAGGATATGAAAATAGTGGCCAATCAGCATTATTAAATGCTGGTAGAATCTTAAAAGATTATCCATATGCAAATGTTAGAGTTGCTAATTTAGATCCATTTTATATAAACAATTATATTTCTGAAGTAAATAAAGTTTTTAGTGGTTCATATAGTGAATATGATGGTGAAATAAGAACATTAGTAAATAGTAACGCTGAAATATTATCAATTATTCCACATACTTCTGGTTATGGAATAAGTCAAAATAGACCTAATGAAGCATTAACTGAAAGTATGAATTTAGCAAGTATCCTTCAAAATGTTGAAATAATAACTACCAATACAGCTAGTTATGAAGATTTTCCTATGGAAGCATACCGCTTACACGTTTTAAACTATTTAGCAGGTCAAATTAGTAAATATGAAATAATTAATGGTACTAATTACTTTATACCAGATGTAAATTATAATGAAGAAACCAATCAAATAGAATATCAAGAAAGTACTTATACTAACAATGATGTTATAAATGATACAATTTATTTTGGATAATATTAAAACTTCTATTTTTGATAGAAGTTTTTTAAATACTCATTATAAGCTTTATATTCATTAGTATTAATATCTATATGATATTTATAATTATTTTTAGTAGTTAAATCCGCTACTATTAAATCAGTAAAATGTGGATTTCTAATGAGTAGTGGACCAATTAAGAAAGTTCCAAAAAAATTCTTATAATTAAAACCTTCAAATTCACTTTTAAAATTATCAGCATTTCCACTTAAAACCTTAAATAAATGATTTTCTTTATTTTCCACTATATACTTACGATTTTGAAAACCAACAATAGGTGATAAATCTTTATATTTTACAAAAGAATGACATCTAATTCTATCACAGCTTTTAGCATAATATGGGAAAATATCTAATCCATCTTTATCATCAATAGATTTTCCAAATAATAAATATGAATTACCAGTTGCAATTAAATATTTATCATCATCAATAAACTTTTTAAAATCTTTTTTATATTTAATAATATCCTCTAACACAATATTTAAATTATCTTCTGAACCAGAACCAATATATATTAAATCATAATCTTTAAAATTAATATTATCCCCAATAGTTAATCTATCAACTTCAATTTCAATATTTTGATTTTTAAAAGAATTAATAAGGGCTAAAATATTACCTTGTTCACCATATAGATTTAAAAGATCATAATATAAATGTGCTATTTTAATCATTTTCATCCTCCATAAAAATCTTTTTAAGTATAGCTGTCATATCAAAACATACCATCGTAAATATTTTACCTTTAGTCATTTTCAAATAATCTTTAATTTTATTTTTATCATCTATTAAAACTAACTTATCTTCTGGAATATTTGCACTAATAAGTCTAGCATAGACATCATATCTAAATCTACCAATACATAGTATTTTATCAATTTTTTTAACATCTAATACTTCAAAATCTACATCATAAAGCCAAGAAATATCATTATATTCATATCTTCTAGATACATTATCAAACCCTATAATAATTGTTTTATCTCCATCATATTCATTAATATAATTAAGAGATTGTAAGTAACTTAAATTATTTTCATTTTTAGATTCAATCATTTCTACTTCACGATTATCAAATTTAATAGTTTTAAGTCTTTTTGATTCTAAAATATTTTCATTTAAAGAGTGTGCAATTTGTTCATCAGATAGACCAATTGCTTTACATAAAGTATAAGCAGCAGCAGTATAGTAAACTGCAAAGAAAACATTTTTATTTAAATGATAATTATTACCATCTATTTCAATTGTACTATTATCTAAATTAACCTTTTTAACTAAGTAATCGATCTTTCTTTCAAAATCTTTATTAGGACAACAATATTTTCCTAAATGACCATAATGATAAAAAGAATATTCTAATTTTTTATGGCAAAAAGGACAATAAGCTACATCAATATTATTTGATATTGGCATTTTTAAACTATATTTTGTTTTATCAATCCCATAACATGTTTTTTCATTAGGCAAATAACTAAAGCGATTTACTAATGCATCATCTGCATTTAATATTAAATGAACACTTTCATCAATTGAGTTTAATATTTTTTTATAAATAATTTCCGGTTCACCATTTCTAGCAGGTTGATCTCTAGTTATATTGGTAACTACTAAATGAGTAAGAGTATTCTTTTTAAAAGTTTCTCTAATATAAGATTCATCCATCTCTAAAAGTAAACAATCACATTTCATTTTATGATTAAAAATACCAGTATTATTAAGTATTAACGTAGTTGTTCCATTAACTACATTAGAGCCTGATTTGTTCCAGACAACATTAATACCATTATCAGAAAGTATATGCGCAATCATAGAAGTAGTAGAACCTTTACCAGAAGATCCTGTAACTCCAATAACATATTTAGGATAATTAATTTTTTCTAAAATATCACTATCAAATTTTCTAACAATACTAGCTGGAAAAACTGATGCTTGTTTTTTAAACAAATGACATATTCCTGTAATAATCTTATTTAAAATAATTAATAAACTTGTTTTCATTTTACCACCTAATCTTATTATAACACGTATAACTAAATAAAAACTATTAGAAACTATAATTTCTTTATTGTAGTATTTATATTTAAAAAAATTGAAATAAAATAATATTTATAGTATAATTCTATCAAGGTAGATAATATGAGAAAGATTTATAGTGCTTTAGATATTGGTTCTAGTTATATAAAATTAGTAGTAGGTGAGTTTTTAAATGGTAAACTCAATATTTTATGTGCTGTAAAAAGTGAAAGTAGAGGATTTAAGAACAACCAAATTACTGATAGTGAGAAACTAATTGACTCAATAAACAAAGTATTAAATGAAGCAAGTACAAAATTAAATTTTAAAATTACAAAATTAATAGTCAATATTCCAACAGATTATAATGATTTTAAAATATCTGAAAGTATGGTCCCTGTTTCAAATGAAGATGAAATAGTAAGTTCAAAAGATATATTAAAAGTATTACAAAATTCTTCTACTGATCAAATTAAGCCTACCGAAGAATTACTTGCGTGTTTGCCTATAATGTTTCAAGTAGGTGATGAAGAAACATTAAGTCCTTTAGAAAAAAAAGGTAAAACTTTATCACTAAAAAGTGTACTAGTATCAACTGATAAAAAAAGAGTATATGATTTAGTAAAATTACTTGAAAAATGCGAAATAGAAATTGTAGATATAACTACTACCGGTTTAGTAGATTATTATAATTTTAAAAATAAAGAACTAGATAGTAAAAATACTATTATTGTAAATATAGGGGCTACCACTACAAATATAAGCGTTTTTAGCAAAGGAATATATATTAATAATCTTTGCCTAGATATTGGTGGAAATACTATTGATAAAGAAATAGCAATGAATTATAACATAAGAAAAAGTGATGCTATTTACCTAAAAGAAAACTTGGCTTTAGCAACACCTAGAAACGCAGATATTAAGGAACTTGCAACAATAGTTGATAAAGATGGTAAAGAAATAAAAATAAATCAGCAAGACATTAGTAATTTAGTTAATTTAAAACTAAAAGAAATGTTAAAAAATGTTAAAAAGAATATAAATTACTTAACAAAAAAAGAAATTAGTTATATAATTATAACGGGAGGCTTGGCGGAATTTAATGATTTAGCACCAATTTTAAATAAAATATTTGGTAATATTATCCAAATTGGTTTTATTAACGATATTGGAGCCAGAGATGCATCATATAGTGTTTGTCTTGGAATGCTAAAATATTTTAATGAGAAGCTAACCCTTAGAGGTAAAGAATATTCCATGATAGATAATGAAGAACTTGAAGAAATGAATGACAGTAAAAGCTCTAAATTATCTGTTAGTGGTGATACAATTTTAGGAAAAGTATTTAGTTATTTTTTTGATAATTAAGATAAAGGAGAGTTTTTATGTTTGGATTAGAAATGGACCAAATTGCCAAAATAAAAGTAATTGGTGTCGGTGGTGGCGGGAACAACGCTGTAAACCGTATGATTGAATCAGGAGTTAAAGGCGTTGAATTTATCGTTGCTAACACTGATTTACAAGTATTAAATGCTAGTAAAGCAAGCAATAAACTTCAAATTGGTGAAAATATTACTAATGGTTTAGGTGCTGGTGCGAACCCTGAAGTAGGTAGAGAAGCTGCTTTAGAAAGCAAAGAAGAAATTAAAGAAGCACTAAAAGGTGCAGATATGATTTTTGTAACTTGCGGAATGGGTGGAGGAACAGGAACCGGGGCTGCTCCAGTAATTGCTGAAATTGCTCAAGATTTAGGAGCCCTTACTGTTGGTATAGTAACAAAACCATTTAGATTTGAAGGAAAAAGAAGAATGGAACAAGCAATTATAGGTATTGACGAATTAAAAAAACATGTTGATACATTAATTGTTATTCCAAATGATAGATTAAGAGAAATTATTGATAAATCAACTCCATTAATGGATGCATTTAAAGAAGTAGATAATGTTCTTCATAGAGGTGTTCAATCAATATCAGATTTAATTGCTGTATCCGGTTTAGTTAACTTAGACTTTGCAGATGTTAAAACAGTAATGGAAAAAAGAGGCTCAGCTCTTATTGGTATTGGACTTGGTGTTGGTGAAAATAGAGCGATTGAAGCTGCTAAACAAGCTGTTTCTAGTCCGCTTCTTGAAACGAGTATTGATGGAGCAACAGATGCTATTATCAACGTAACTGGTGGAACAAGTCTTACATTATTTGAAGCTGAAGATGCCGCTGAAGTAGTTAGACAATCTTCTAATAGAGATATTAATATTATCTTTGGTGCAGTTATTAATGAAAACTTAAATGATGAAGTAATAGTAACTGTAATTGCTACAGGTTTTGATGAAGAAGAACCAGAACCACAGAAAAAACCTGAAGAACAACCTAGAAGAAGATCTATTGAAGATAATGACTTTGATATTCCTCCATTCTTAAGAGATAGAGATAATTTTTAATAAAACTGCTAAATAAGCAGTTTTTTTCTTATTTTCTATTAAAAAAACTCGCTATTTATCCTTTACACTGAAAAAATCCCGTGTTATAATGTTTTTGACAGATTTAAGTGGGCAGATATCCCACTTTTATTAATGTATAAGGAGGTTTATGCAAAAAGTTTTAGATGAAATAAGAAGCCTTATTGAAGGCCCAATGAAAGAAATGGAAATAGAAGTTGATTCTATTGATTATGTTAAAGAGAACAATTATTATTTTTTAAAGATTGTTCTTGATAAAGTAAATGGTATAGATTTAGATACTATTGTAGAAGCAACTAATGTAATTAATCCAATATTAGATGAACATGATTTAATTAAAGATGAATATATTTTAGATATATCAAGCAAGGAAAGAGGATAGAGGCGTGAAAACTAAAGATAAAGATAAAGATAAAGAATTCAAAATGGATGGTAAAGAATTTATTAAAGCAGTAAAAATGGTTACTGCTGAAAAAGGCATTAGTGAAGATGTTATTTTTGAAGGAATGGAACAAGCTTTAATTACAGCTTATAAGAAAAATTTTAATTCTAAAACTAATGTTAAAGTAAATATTAATAGAGAAACTGGAGACATTAAAGTTTATTCTTATTTAATAGTAGTTGATGACTATATTGATGGTGAAGAAGTAGTTGACGAAGAAGGTAATATTACTTATACAGAGCCAGAAATAAATGAAGATGCTCAAATATTATTAGAAGATGCTGTTAAAATAGTACCTGGTATTAAGGTTGGAGAAACAATTGAAGAAGAAGTTACTCCCCATGATTTTGGTAGGGTTGCAGCTTCTACTGCTAAACAAGTATTAACTCAAAAAATTCGTGAAGCTGAAAGAAATAGCATATTAGATGAATTTTCTGATAAACAAGATGAAATAATGGTTGGAATGCTTGCTATGGAAGATGTTAAAAACTATTATGTTGATTTAGGTAGAGCAAGAGGAATTTTACCAAAAACTGAAATGATTCCTGGTGAAACAGTTAAAATGGGTTCTAGCATTAAAGTATACATTCAAAAGATAGAAGCAACAACTAAAGGTCCATTAATATTATGTACTAGAAAAAATAATGGTTTTGTTAAAAGATTATTTGAAACTGAAATTCCAGAACTTGCTGATGGTACATTAGTTTTATATAACGTAGCAAGAGAAGCTGGTGTTAGAAGTAAAGTTGCTGTTTATTCTAATGATAAGCAAATTGATCCAATTGGAACATGTATTGGTGAAAGAGGAAGCAGAATTGCTAATATATTATCTGAATTAAATGGTGAAAAAGTAGACTTAATTAAATATGATGAAGACGAAAGTACTTTTATAGCAAATAGTTTAAGTCCAGCTAAAGATGTTATTGTAAATATTATAGATAATACAAAAACTAGAGAGGCACTTGCAATTGTTAATGATGAAAATTTATCTTTAGCAATAGGTAAAAAAGGTATTAACATTAAACTTGCTAGTAAACTTACTAAATTTAGAATAAATGTTAAAACTTTAGAGCAAGTTACTAAAGAGGGAAATGAAAACTAAAAAGATACCAATGAGAATGTGTGTAGTAACACGTGAAAAATGGCCTAAAAAAGATTTAATTAGAATTGTTAATTATGAAGGAAAAACATTTGTTGATATAAGTGGAAAACAAAATGGAAAAGGCTGTTATTTAAAAAAAGATGTAAGTGTTATTAATGAAGCACGCAAGAAAAAGATTTTAAATCATATATTTGAAACAGAAGTTTCAGATGAAATTTATGATGAATTATTAAAATTAGTATAAAATATAAAGAAAGAGGTGACTCTTCATGAGTATAAAAGAATATGCTGAAGAAATGGGTTATACAGTTCAAGAGGTATTAAATAAGTGTAAAGAATTAGGTATTAATATCTCTTCTTCTGATGAAGTTTTAAGTGATGATGATTTTGTCACTTTAGATTTATCTATGAATTTAATAAGTACAGACAGTGAAACTAATTTTGAAGAAATGGACGCCTTAGATGATGCAGTTGATGAATTATTAGGTGAAACAATAGAATTTACTGAAAAGAAACAAAAGTTAAAGAAGAAAAATTCTAATCCAATTAGCAAAAAAGATAATGTTGACTATTTAAATAAAAAGAAAGCTTTATATAAACATAAAGATAAATTAAGTACTAATAACAATAATGAAAATATTGTAGTATATGAAGATAATATGACAGTTTCTGCTTTAGCTAATGCTTTAAATGTTAGTGGAACAGAAATTATAAAAAAATTAATGAGTCTTGGTACAATGCTTAATTTAAATCAGGTTATTGATTTTGATACAGCTGAAATACTAGTAGTTGATTATGGTAAAACTTTAAAAAGACAAGAAACTCAAGATATTACAAATTTTGAAGAATATGAAATTATTGACAGAGAAGAAGATTTAATAAATAGACCTCCTGTTATAACTGTTATGGGCCATGTCGATCATGGTAAAACAACTCTTTTAGATTATATTAGAGCCTCTCATGTAGCAGAAGGAGAAGCTGGTGGTATTACTCAAGCAATAGGTGCATATCAAATAGATTATAATGGAAAAAAGATTACTTTTATTGATACTCCTGGTCATGCTGCATTTACTGAAATGAGAGCTAGAGGTGCAGAAATAACTGATATTGTTATAATAGTAGTAGCTGCTGATGATGGTGTTATGCCACAAACTAAAGAAGCAGTTGATCACGCCTTATCTGCCGGAGTTCCTATTGTAGTTGCAGTTAATAAAATGGATAAACCAGAAGCTAAACCAGATAGAATTATGGAAGAAATGGCTGCTCTTAACATAGTACCTGAAAGTTGGGGTGGAAACGTTCCATTTGTTAATATTTCTGCTAAAACTGGTATGGGTATTAATGAATTATTAGAAACTGTTTTAACAATTGCTGAAGTATCAGAACTTAAAGCTAATCCTAATCGTTATGCAGTAGGTACAGTAATTGAATCAAGAATTGATAAGAATATTGGTGGAGTTGCATCATTATTAATTCAAAATGGTACATTAAGATTAGGCGACCCTGTAGTTGTAGGAACTGCTCATGGTAGAATTAGAACTTTGCGTAATGATAAGGGTGAAAATATTACCGAAGCAGGTCCAAGTATGCCAGTTGAAATAACTGGATTATCAGATAATCCAGCAGCTGGAGATAAATTTATGGCATTTGAAACTGAAAAAGAAGCACGTGATGTAGCCGAAAAAAGACTTATTGCTTTTAAAAATAAAAAACAAATAAAAGAAGTTGTATCATTTGATGACTTATTTAATAAAATCCAAGGTGGAACTAAAGAGATAAATGTTGTATTAAAATGTGATGTAAGAGGAAGCGAAGAAGCTGTTAAGAACTCTTTAGAAAAAATAGATGTTGAAGGTGTTCGCGTAAAGGTAATTAGAAGTGGTATTGGTACTATTACTGAAAGTGATATAGTTCTTGCTAATGCTTCAGATGCAGTTGTAATTGGATTTAATGTTATTCCATCAGCTATTACTAAAGAAGTTGCTAAGAGATATAATGTAGAAATTAGATTATATCAAATTATTTATAAATTAGTAGAAGAAATGGAAGCAGCTATGAAGGGTATGCTAGATCCAGAATTTGAAGAAAAAGTATTAGGTAATGCAGAAGTTAAGCAATTATTTAAATTTAGTAAAGTTGGTACAATTGCTGGATGTTTAGTTACAAGTGGTATTATTAAAAATAAATCTAAAGTACGTATTATTCGTGATGGAGTTATTATCTATGATGGAGTAATTGCATCACTTCAAAGAGAAAAAGATACTGTTAAAGAAGTTAAAAATGGGTTTGAGTGTGGTATTACAATTGAAAATTTCAATGATATCAAACCAAATGACATCTTTGAAACTTATGAAATGGTAGAGGTGAAAAAATAATGGGAAGCATTAAATTATCAAGAATTGCTTCTAGTATTACAAGAGAACTTTCTAGAATATTTTATGAAGAAGTTCATAATGAAGTATTAAAAAGTGTAACAATAATAGATACAAAAGTGACAAATGATTTAAGTATGGCAAAAGTTTATTATACTTTTATGGGAGATTATGATAAGATAAAGGTAGCAGAAGAACTTAAAAATGCTAGTAGCTTTTTAAGATGCGAACTTGCTAAAAATATTGATATTAGAAATACTCCAGAACTTAGATTTGTATATGATGAGAGTACTGAATATGGAGAACATATTGAAGATATTTTAGAAGAAATTAATAATGAGAATAAAGAAAAATAGGTGGTAATATGATAGTTTTAAAAAATATAACTGATGAAGAACATAAAGATGAATTAAAAGGAATGTTAGTTGATCATTATAAGGAAGTTTATGGCCATGAGTGGGTTGATAGTTATTTAGAATTATTAGAATCTTACCCTCAAAATAAAGTAAGAGACTTCCTAATAGAAGATTTAAAGAAAAGATTTTCATCAAAAGAAGATCGAGTACAAAAGGATATGGACTTATTATTCAATGAAAAAAAGAGAAGTGAAAATATTGCTTTTGGCGTATTAAGTGATGAAAATATTATTGGTTATATGTTTTTAGCAGTTCATAAAAACATTGATTTTTATGGGGTTGAAAATGATAGATATGGTGAATTATATGAATTATATATTAAGCCAGAATATCGTGAAGAATTTTTAAAAAGTGCTAAAAGAGAAGATTTTGTTAGTACAATTCGTAATTATCTTGAAAACTTTTTCAAAGAAAATGATGTAACTGATATTTTATCTAAAATGCCTAATGAAATAGATGATTTAGTACTTTTAGGTGAAGAACTTGGCTTTGTAAAAGAAAATTATATAAGTGAAGATAATAAAGAATTATGGAAGAAAACAATATAAATGGAGCATTAGTTATTAATAAAGATTCTAATATGACTAGTAGAGATGTTGTTAATATTTTATGTAAAAAGTTAGGAACGAAAAGAATAGGCCATATTGGAACTTTAGATCCACTTGCTACAGGCGTGCTAGTTTGTTTAATTGGAAAATATACTCGTCTTACTAATATTTTAATGAATCATGATAAAGAATATATTGCTTCATTTAAACTTGGAATACTTACTGATACTTTAGATATAACTGGTAGTATTATTAAAGAAGAAACATTTAATATTAATGAAGATGAATTAATAAATGCATTAGATAGTTTTAAAGGTAGTTATGAGCAAGAGGTTCCTATATATTCAGCCGTTAAGATTAATGGTAAAAAATTATATGAATATGCTAGGGAAGATAAAAAGGTTACATTACCTAAAAGAAATGTATCAATTTATGATATAGAATTATTAGGTATAGATAATGATATTATTACTATTAGAGCATTCGTTTCTAAGGGAACATATATTAGAAGTTTAATTAGAGATATAGGTCATAAGCTAGGAACATATGCTACTATGACATCTTTAAAAAGAACTAAGCTTGGTAATTTTGAACTTAGTAATGCATATAGTATAGAATCAATAAAAAATGGGAATTATACCTTACTATCATTAGAAGATTTAATAGATATAGATATAATCAATCTTAATGATAAAGAATATTTTAAAGTAAAAAATGGCCAAGTGTTAGATAAAACTACTGATAAATATATTCTATTTAAATATCAAGATAAAGAAGTTGCTCTATATCAAAAGTATAATGATAAAATTAAGCCACTAATTATGTTTAATTAGAAGGCTTTTTATTTTGAAACAATAAAAAAATAAGTAGAGTTACTTATTTTTCAAATAATTCACTATGACTTCCGGTTGCAAATAACAATAAAATTAATTCATTATCTTTTATTTGATAAATTAATAACCAATCAGGTTCGATATGACATTCTTTACAATTCTTATATATTTTATTATCATTTAAACTGTGATTTCTAAATTTAAAGTCTAATTTTTGTTTATTTGCCAATTTTTGAATTACGTAAATTAGTTTTTCAATATCTTTACCTTGTTTATAAAGCTTCTTTAACTGTTTATCAAATTTAGTAGTAGTTTTAATTTCTAGTTTTGTTTCATTAGTGTTTATTATCTTCATTTATGATGTCATCTATCATCTGTTTAACATTATGATATCCTTTCTTTTGAATTTTTCCTGAAATAATATTTTCGCCTTCTTCTAAAGCTTCTAGTAATTCTTTACTAGGTTTGGGATTTTTAACTTCAAATGGTAATCCATCAGTATATATTAATTGTTTAATAGCCATATTTACAAAAGTACTCATGTTGAGTCCTAAATTTTTTAATATATTATTTGCTATTTCTTTATCGTGAGTATCCACCTGAACACTTATTGCACTTGTTAAAGTTTGCATAATAAATTAACCTCTTTTCTAATTTAAATAATATCATATATTATATTATATTGTCAATATATTATATTATATTATAAATATATTATAATATATTTATTTTACTTTTTATTCAAATATTTTCTTTTTTTATTTTTCGACATTATTTACTTGCAAAAAAAATTATGAATTGTATAATATACTACTATGAAAAAGAAAGAAAAATATATTTATACAATTTTATTTTTTGTTTTAATAGTAACCGGCGTTTGCTATTACATTAAGTTAAATAAAGAAAAAGATTTAACTATCATTGAAATTGCTTATAAGGAACCTGAATACAAATTTAATGAAGTGATAGAAGAAATCCAACCAGTTAGTAGTATGAGTGCTAATATAGTATGGGATGGTCTTACTGAAGAAGAACTTACTGCTAAACTTAATAAAAATTTATATCATGAATTATCAGGAACTGGTAAATATTTTACCGCCTATACAGCTGAAACTGGTTTAGATCCATATTTAGCAGTATCAATAGTAAATTTAGAAACAGGTTGTAAGTGGGGATGTTCATATTTAGCTAAAAAATGTAATAATATTGGAGGTATTAAAGGTAGACCATCTTGTAATGGAGGATCTTATGCTAAATATAATAGTTTAGAAGAAGGAATTAATTCTTACTTAAATTTAATTTATAAATATTACTGGAATAAAGGCTTAAAAACGGCTGAAGCTATGAATACTAAATATGCGGAAAGCAAATCTTGGACTAAAAAGGTTAATGCTTATTATGAAACAATTAAGGCTTCTTAATTGTTTTATTTATAATTTTTTGTTATTATTATATAGTAGGTGGTAAGCATGAAATATAAGTGTAACAATTGTGGATTTATTCACTTTGGAGAAATGCCTGATGGATATTATTGTCCTTTATGTCATGCAAATTTTTCTTATTTTGAATTAGTTAGTGAAGAAGAGAAAAAATATAATCGTAAAACTGTAGATATAAATAACCCTAGTATTAATAGAGTTTATGAAAGATGTATAAATTGTGGTGTATGCACAAGAACTTGTGAAAATATAGTGGGTATAAAGTGTGATGGAGTGTGCATAAAATGTGGACAATGTATAATGACTTGTCCAACAGGAGCTTTAACACCTAAATATGATTATAAAAAAGTAATGGAATATATAGCTGACCCATCGTATACAGTTATAGCTTTAACTAGTCCTGCAGTAAGAGTAGGTATAGGTGATGCCTTTGGTTATAAACCAGGAGAATTTTTAGAAGGCAAAATGGTATCTGCATTAAAGAAAATTGGCTTTGATTATGTCTTTGATACTACTTTTGGAGCAGATTTAACAAGTATGGAAGAAGCTTTTGAATTAAAGGATAGACTAGAGAAAAAAAGTCTTATGTTTTCAAGCTGCTGTCCATCTTGGGTAAATTATGTTAGCATTTATCATCCTGAATTAATTCCTAATTTATCTACATGTAAAAGCCCAATAGGAATGGAAGCATCTATTATTCGAGAATTTTATTTAAAAGAAGATGGATTAGATTCAAAAAAAACTATAATAGTGGCAGTTACACCATGTACTTCTAAAAAGTATGAAATTATTAATACTGATTGTGATTTAGTAATAACTACCAGTGAACTATCTCATATGATTAGAGAACTTAATATAGATTTTAAATCATTAGATGAATCAGATTTTGATACTGTTAATGGTTCTTCATCAGGAACTATATATGGAGCTAGTTCAGGTGTAACTTTATCTGTTATTAGAGTACTTTTCTATTATTTAACTGGTAGAGATTTAACTAGTGATGAAATTTCCATAAAAAATAAAGGTTATTATACTGAAATCAAATTTAAAGTTAATAAAGAAATAATAACTTGTGCAGCAGTTAGTACTATTCCTAATTTAGAAAAACTTCTTACGATAAAAGACGAATTTAATTTTATAGAGGTTATGAATTGTGCTGGTGGATGTATAAATGGTGGGGGACAAATATTAATGCCACAAAATGAAAGAGATAAAATTAAAAATGCTAGAAGTAAATCGTTATTTAAAAAAGATATTAAACCTTATATTAAATATGCATATAAAAATCCAATTATTAAAGATTTATATGAAGATTATTTAAATAATCCAGGTAGTAAATTAGCTCATAAGATATTACATATTAAGCATAAAGATTTAAGTAATATAGTAAACAAAAAGGAAGATTAATTCTTCCTTTTTATAATATATCATCATCAAAACCTAATTTGTTTTTAGCAACATATATAGGTCTTTTTTTAATTTCTAAATACATTTTAGATACATATTCACCTAATATACCAACTGCCATTAAATTAAGTCCTCCCAAAAGTAATACAACACAAATAAGTGAAGGATATCCAGGAACGTCAGCTCCTAGGATTAAAGTCTTAATTAAAATAACAATTAAGTATACAAATGCAAATAATGAAAATAATGTTCCAAGAACAGTAGCTACTTTTAATGGTTTAACACTAAAATTAATAATACCATTCCAAGCATATTTAAATGAACTTTTAATATTAAAGTTAGATTTTCCCGTATGTCTTTCTTCTACATCATATTTCATATATTTAGTTTTAAATCCAACCCAAGAAAATATTCCCTTAGAAAAACGATTATTCTCTGGTAAAGTAAGAATTGCTTCAACAACACTTTTTCTAAACATTCTAAAATCAGATGCACCTTTTTTAAATTTTGTATCAGATAAAATATTAATGAAAGAATAAAATCCATTTTTTAATACTTTAACTAAACCACTTTCTTTTTTTCTATCTTCATTTACCATAGCAACAGCATCATATTCATCATTTTCATCTAGAAAGTTCATCATATCAATTAAATATTTAGGATTCTGTTGTAAATCACCATCTACAATAACAGTATATTTAGCATTTGAATGAGCAAGTCCTGCATATATAGCTGCATCTTTACCAAAGTTACGACTAAAATTAATAACTTTAACATGTTTTTTATCATTTGCATAAATATCTTTAAGCATTTCATAAGTTTTATCTTTGGAACCATCATTAATAAAAATAAGTTCATATTTTAAGTCTTTTAATGTATCAGTTAATGCTTTATGCATTAATAGAGCATTTCCTTCTTCATTATACATTGGAATAATTACATTTAATTTCATATTACACCTCAAACTTATTATAACACATCTTGACAGATAACTTAAAATATTGTTAGAATAATTAACTAATGGTGATATTATGGGTATAATTGAAGCTTTAAATAGAGCAAGTATGTATTTACTTTTAGATAATGATATTGAATGGGAAAATAGTAACAATAATATAACTGCTTTTAAGGAAGAAAATATTTCAATGGGTGGAAGTATTTATATATTGTCACGTTATGCTAATAAAGTAAACTTTAATAAAGATATAGATTTTTATTATTTTGATTCAATATTAAAATATAGTGATGGAAGAGTAATTATTACTAATGAACTTAAATTAAAAGTACCTCATAATGAACTATTAATAAATGAAGTATTAAGCTATAAAGACTTATTAGATTTTATTGAAATTAATGCTTGCGAAGATCAAAATAGTTATTGGTTTGCCAACCATAATAGTGATAAAGTTTTTATTGATTATGTAGAAGAGTTATATAATATTAAAGATAATAAGAAGCTTGTTAAATAATGAGCTTTTTTTAATTAAATACTATGTTATTTTTCTAAAATAAATGATAAAATATAGTTAGTAAAGATAGGAATAATAGTTATGGAAAGAAAAGGATTTACATTAGTTGAATTAATAGCAGTAATAGTAATAATAGGTGTACTTGCTGTAATATTAATACCAACAATAACTTCTTCAAGTAAAAGTTCAAAAGAAAAGATATTAGCAACCAAAGTAGAAACAACCAATCAGGCACTAGTACTATGGGCACAAAATAATCGAAAATGCTTTTTTAGTGATGCAACAAGTTATGGAGATGAATGCTTAATAGGACTAAATAAAGGATGCGGTAAAAAATTAGATAATCCAAATGTATTACAGTGTGAAGTAAGTTATGGAACTCTAGCTGAATTTGGAATCATAAAATATGATGATGAAAATAATAATGTAGTAATAAATCCAACCAATAATAATTCCATGAATAGTGAAAAAGTAACATTAGAATATAATTTAAATACTAAAAATTTTTGTAATGGAGTTGGATGCACAAAAGATGTAACAACAACTAAAAAGGTTCTAGAAGTGCCTGAATTAATAGTAAATCCCGAAAGCGATGAAGAGTGGAGTGAAAGTAAGATAATAAATGTAACAGTATCAGGAGGAACATCAGGTCTATCACAAGGTGGAACGATAGAATATGGATTTAGTGAGTCGCAAACAAAGGAACCAGAATATACAAATTATCCACTAGTATATGCAGATGGTGATAATAACACTACATTCAATGTTGTAGGTAGTAATTTAACTGGAAAATATTATTTATGGTTAAAACCAAATATAACAAGTAAAAATGGAATAAGGTTGCAAAATAAAGTAACTGGTCCATACTATTTTGATAATCCAAATTTAACAGTAAATTTATTAGCAACAAAGAATGGATTAAATACGAAAGTTGAATCTAATGTATGGAGTGATACAGGATTAAATTATAAGTTATCATTAGAAGAAGATAATAGTAATTATACAATATATTATTGTAAAGACACAGAAAATACATGTAATCCTAATACTTCAGTAGCAAATAATGCACAAATAACAGATTATAATGGAGTGACAGGAGAATACTATATAAGATATAAAGTAGTAACTAAAGTGGGAAATTCATCCGAAATAAGCAGTTATCATGCTAAAGTAGATACATCAAAACCAACCGTAAAAGTAACCGGATATAAATATAATGCAAGTGGAACAAATAAGGTAGGAGATAAAGTAGTAAATCAAATAACTTATACAGGAGATGCAACATTTAAAATAAGTGATAATTGGGTAAACTATGGAGCAACATTTGAGTTTGTAAGTACAAGTACATCAGGAATAAAATCTATTGTATGGAAATGGAATAGTGAAGGATCAAGCACAGATACTGGTAGTACATATCCAAGTGCCAATGCAAGTAATCAAACAAGTCCATTTACAACGAAATATGCTACACTTACTGGAGCAGGATTTAGAAAAGGACAATGGGTAGTAACAAATAATGCAGGAAAAACAACTACAATAACAGTTGCTGTAAAAATAGATACATGTTCATCAGATACGACAGCATCATATTCTGAATGGTCTTGGGGAGCATGTTCAAAAACATGCGGAACAGGAACACAAACTGGAACGAGAACAAAAACGATTAAGTCAAAATTTGGTGAGTTTACTTGTAGTACTACAACAGAAACAGAAAGTCAAAACTGTAATACACAAGCTTGTCCAATATATTTATTAAATAAAATTAAACCGAGTACATGTAACAAAAATCCTAAAACTAAACCTGGAGAACAAGCTCCAAGTACTAACGAGGGAATATTCTGCGCAGCAGATGATTATGGGGATAGTTATTATTATAGAGGAGCTGTAAATAATAATTATGTAGTATTTAATAATATGTGTTGGCGAATAGTACGAATAACTGGCAATGATTCTATAAAACTTGTATTATATAATTATTCTTCAAGCAATTGTAATCAAACAGGAGATACACTGGCATTTGCTTATAAATCATCATATTATTGTTCTCAAGGAGCGTCTCCATATAATAATTATCCTAAAAGTGCTAAAGATTATATCAGTTATATGACAGGCACTAATAATTGTGGAAATAATTGTAAGTATGCAGATTTATTTGCTAATACTGCCAATAGTGAGTTAAAAAACTATTTGGATGGATGGTACTATGATAATTTAAGGAAGCAGACTGATAAAATTGCTGATGTTATATGGTGCAATGATAGAAGTTTAAAACCTAGTGGGCCTGATCTTTCTGTATCTATAAGAGATTCATATTCTTATAGGGCAGCGTGGCTATTATCTAAGCAAGATAGCCCTACATTAGTTTGTCCTAACTACAATATATATGATCCTTATAACTCAAAGAAGAAAGTATATTTTGGTAATGTTAATAGATTTACGGTTAGCGATACAACATATGGAAATGGCAAATTAACTTATCCTATTGGTATACTAACTGTTGATGAGATGTTATTTGCTGGAAGTTTATTCCGAGATGTTACTTACTATACTTCAGGTAATCCATCATATTCTTGTAATAGCAATGTTAGTAAAAACTATTTGTATGCTAATGCCAAAGCCCAATATTGGACGCCAACTCCAATTAGAACGTATTATAGTAGTTATGGTTGGTCAAATGAGGTTCAACATATTATAATGGGAAAAGAAGGCTGTCTATTAGAGTGGGATGATAATATGGGAGCTTGTAATTATGTTAGACCAGCAATTGCATTAAAATCAAATGTTGAAATTACATCTAATTCGCAAACTGGTACTGCATCAAATCCATATGTTATAAAATAATTACTAAAAATGATAAGACACTATTCTTATCATTTTTTAATTAAATAATATGTTATTTTTCAAAAATAAATGATAAAATATAGTTAATAAAAATAGGAATTATAGTTATGGAAAGAAAAGGATTTACATTAGTTGAATTAATAGCAGTAATAGTAATAATAGGTGTTCTTGCTGTAATATTAATACCAACAATAACGAGTTCAAGTAAAAGTTCAAAAGAAAAGCTATTAGCAACCAAAGTAGAAACCACTAATCAAGCACTGGTACTATGGGCTCAAAATAATCAAAAATGTTTTTTTAGTGATACAATAAGCTATGGAGATGAATGTTTAATAGGATTAAATAAAGGATGCAATAAAAAAATAGATAATCAAAATATAATACAGTGTGAAGTAAGTTATGGAAGCCTTGCTGATTTTGGAATCATAAAATATGATGATGAAAATAATAATGTAGTAATAAATCCAACCAATAATAATTCAATGAATAGTGAAAAAGTAACATTAGAATATAATCTAAATACTAAAACATTTTGTAATGGAATTGGGTGTAGTAAGTAGTTGACATTATATATTATTTTAAAATATGATAAATAATGCTATATGGAATGATAGTAAGCAGTAATCGATATACTTTAAGTTTATAAAATGCCAAGAAGTGATAATTATCTTGTCATTTTTTTATTTGAATGTAATTAATCCTAAAATAGTGATAAAATCTTAAAAAAATGCAAATTTTCCCTTGAAATTCATATATTTTATGGTATAATTTACATTGGTTTGACTGGCTTAGATGTGCGAGGTTGCTGATACACTAGGTTAAGTTGTTAAAACCCTATGTGGCATCAGGTTAATTCGTTACGGAGCTATGCCTATACAAGATATGGACGAAGGGAGGACATGAAAATGTCAAAAGTAAGAATCAAACTAAAAGCTTATGATCATAGAGTTCTTGATAATGCTGCTGCAAAAATCGCTCAAACTCTAAAAAGAACAGGAGCAGAAGTTAGCGGTCCAGTACCACTACCTACTGAAATTCAAAAGATTACTGTTTTAAGAGCTGTACACAAGTATAAAGATGCTCGTGAACAATTTGAAATGCGCACGCATAAAAGACTTATTGATATTAAGGATCCTAGTAAGGATGTAATGGATGCTTTAACTCACTTAGATATTCCAAGTGGCGTTGAC
>CACZRB010000076.1 GCA_902783555.1 uncultured Erysipelotrichaceae bacterium | reverse complement strand
TCTTGCTAGTGAAAACGAAATAGAATTTTATATTGATGCAGCAAGTAGTAAATACATTTTAACTATTAACTTATTTGCTAATAAAGTTATTACAGCAGCGAAAAGATGTAATGTTCAAAAAATAATAATTTCTGATGTATCTGATAGCATGTTTAGAGTTATGAAACGTGCCATTGGAATCTATGATGTATTTAAGAATATTATGTATTCATCTGATAATCCATCTATTAAATATGATGATGTAGTAATAAAGTGGAAAGATTTTTATCACTTAGGTATTTTTTATACTGATGATTATAAATATAAAGGAAATGCGAATGATGAAGCAGTAATACTTTATAGTGGTGGAACTACAGGAAAACCTAAAGGGGTAAAATTATCTAACTTAAATTTTAATGCATTAGCTAAACAATGTATTTATGAATTTAATGAATATGTTCCAGGAGATTCTATATTATTAATACTTCCAATATTTCATGGTTTTGGGATTGGCGTAAGCACGCATACAATACTAACTCATGGAATGAAATGTGTTTTAATCCCTAAATTTGTACCTGATAATTTTGCTAAATTAATTAGAAGATATAAGCCAGTATTTCTAACGGGAGTACCAACTATGTATGAAGCTCTTATTAAAAATAAAGAAAGTAGCAATTATTTAAAAAGTGTTAAATATTGTATTTCAGGTGGAGATTTATTAAATAAAGATTTAAGAACAAGAGTTAATAATTATTTAGCAGAACATGGATCATCAGCTCAAATTAGAGTAGGCTATGGTTTAACAGAAAGTACTGCTGCTTGTATTTTAACACCGAATTATTATTTTAGAGAAGGCGCAATTGGATTGCCTTTTCAGGATACATTAGTAAAAATTGTAAAACCGGGAACCACTAGAGAAATAAAAAATAATCGTAATGGAGAAATTTGTATAACAGGACCTACTATAATGCTTGGTTATTTAAATGAAGAAGAAGAAACTAATAATACATTAAAACTTCATGAAGATGGTAAGATATGGCTTCATACAGGAGATTTAGGTTATAAAGATAAAAATGGAATAATATTCTTTGTTTCAAGATTAAAGAGAATGATAATTACAAGTGGATATAATATTTATCCATTGTATATGGAAAAAATTATTGAAGGTCATCCAGCTGTTGATAAATGTGTAGTAGTTGGTATTCCGCATCCATATAAGCAAAGAGTACCTGTAGCATGTATAGTATTAAGAGAAAATTATAAAGAAAGTCAAGAATTAACAAGAGATATTAAAAATTATTGTGAAAAATCTATTTCAAAGTATGCAATGCCATATAAATATGAATATATAAGAAATGTACCTAAAACAATAATTGGTAAGATAAATTATAAAAAACTAGAAGACGATTGTGCAAGAAAATACAATCAGGAGTAAATTTATGGAAATATTAGATGGTAAAAAAGTAAGAGAAGAAATATTAGAAGAATTAAAAGCCAAATTCAAAAATTTAAATTTAACATTAGCAGTTATCCAAATTGGTGAAGATGCAGCAAGTAGTATTTATATAGGTCAAAAAGAAAAAATGTGTAATAATTTAGGTATTAATTTTAAGCATTATAATTTTGAAAATGACGTTAAAGAAGAAGAGATTATTGATTTAATAAATAAATTAAATAATGATGAAACTACAGGTATTTTATTACAGTTACCAATACCTAAACATTTAAATGAACAAAGAATTTTAAATACAATTGATTATAAAAAAGATGTTGATGGTTTAACAAATGCTAATGTAGCTAATTTAGTATTAAATGAAAATGGTTTAGTTCCTTGTACGCCTAAAGGAGTTATGACAATTTTAAAGCATTATAATATTGATTTAAATAGTAAAAAAGTCGTTATAATTGGACGCTCAAATTTAGTAGGAAAACCTTTATTTAATTTAATGCTTAATGAAAATGCAACTGTTACCTTATGTCATTCTAAAACGAAAAATTTAAAAGAACATACTTTAAATGCAGATATAGTAGTGGCAGCAGTTGGAAAACCTAAATTTGTAACAGAAGATATGATTAGTGATGATGCAGTAGTAATTGATGTTGGAATATCTAGAGTAGATGGAAAAGTAGTTGGAGATGTTGATTATGATAATATAAAAGATAAAGCATCTTATATAACTCCAGTTCCTGGTGGAGTAGGACCAATGACTATTGCCTCATTAGCTGAAAATATATACGAAGCATATCTTATACAAAATAAATAATTTCATACAAAAATCACATAATTTTCATATTAATAGTTTATTCTTAATATAGAAATGAAGGTGATAATAGTATATTAGAAAAGTAAATATAAACTTTTTCAAACACACGCAAATAATATTTTTTAAATAAATTGGAAAAATCGGCTCAGTTTCCTATCCAACTGGGCCGATTTATTATATAATATAAATAGATGCTGATTTAGTTTAGTGGTAAAACAGATGCATGGTAAGCATCAGAGGACTGTTCAATTCAGTCATTCAGCACCATTATTTAAATAAGCCCGGGATGTGGCTTTTTATTTTTTATAAAAACTATTTTAATCTTAATAAAAAAAGATTATAATAGTTTTTCAAAGAAATGTGGGATTAAAATGGAATTAGTAGCAAAACTATATATGCTTTATGATATATTAGGTGATACTTTAAGAACTGGACCTTTATTATGGAAAGTTGATAGATTTAGAACAGAAGACATTAAAGATCATTTATCTGATTTAACAATGCAGGTAATGGGATAACCATTACTTTTTTAAATATTCTAAAATTATTTTATAAAAATACACTAATTTATCTAATGAATAACTAGCATTAGCACTACTAGTACTTGGTAAGTATATAGCTGAAAGTTTAGTTACTGCAAGTAAGTATTTATTATATAATTCTAATGCTTTTTTACCATTTACAAAGATGTATTTTATATCACTATTATTAATAATTGAATTTATATCATTAGGTATAATATCTTTTATTGATGAATCACTAGACTTATGTATTTCGCATGAATTTATTACATCCCATAAAGCAATATGATTAGTTAGTAGTATATTTATTTTATCTTCATTTGATATTAATTTACTTTCAAATAGTTTTTCAATAACACGCCAAAAGCGATTGTTTTTATTAGCATAATAAAAATTATTTTCTCTTGAATTTTCACTAGGAAAAGATCCTAGAATTAAAATTTTAGAATTCTTATTATAAATTGGCTGTAAAGGATGTATTTGTCTCATAATATCACATTAATATTTTAACAAATTTATAGTAATTTAAATATAAAAATGATATAATCTATTTAGATTTGCTGGAATAGCTCAGCTGGTAGAGCAACGCCCTCGTAACGCGTAGGTCGCAGGTTCGAATCCTGTTTCCAGCACCATTAATAATAGTAAAACGGCTTGTAAAAGAGCCGTTTTTAAGTTAAGTATATTTTTTATATTTCCGTAAAAAATAATATTGATGATATATGATAAATGGTTATGAAATAAGAAAAGTATATAATGAAGAAATATTATATTTAGATATAAGTTTTGATACTGAATTTGCTAAGTTAAATGCTAAAAATAAAAAAATTAAATTAGATGAAATTGTTTCAGATTTTATTCAAAAGAATAATATTAAATTTAAAGGAATAACAGTAGCCTTATTAGCTGGTGGTATGGTTATGGGGTATGTTATATTAAATGATAATTTAAAGTATGCTGTAAATAATCTTGATAAATATACAACCACAATAGTACAAAAAACTAATGATGAATTATTGAGAAAAAATGTAAGTGATAATATTAATTTAGAAAGTGAAATTAAAGATAAAAAAGAAGAAACATTAAATGTGCAAAATGTTACTAATAATACTATTAAAGATAATAAAAATACTAATATAAAAACTAATACCAATAATAGAAAAGTTGAAGTAAAAACTAAGAAAGACAATAATAACTATATTACAATTAAAAGAAGTAGTAGACTTATTACAAATATTGAAGTTGAAGAATATGTTATTGGTGTAGTAGGAGCAGAAATGCCAGCTTCATTTAATGAATAAGCCCTAAAGGCTCGAGCCATTATCGCACGTACTTATGCTATAAGTGTTCTAAATAAAGGCAAGATATTAACTGATACATCTACTACCCAGAATTATAAAGATAATAATGAACTTAAAAAAATGTGGGGAGCAAATTATAATAAATACTATCAAAAAATAAAAAATGCAGTTAATAATACAAAGGGTTTATATTTAACATAT
>CACZRB010000075.1 GCA_902783555.1 uncultured Erysipelotrichaceae bacterium | reverse complement strand
TGACAACAATCATACAATTATTTAAAATTAATTTATATTATAATTCTTTTTTTAGGAGATATATCTCCACACTTATTCTACACTAACCATTTAATTGCACAAAAGTAAAATATAAGGTATATTAGTTTTGGTGAGTATATGAAATTAAAAATAATGACTTTTAATACAGAACATTGCAAAAATTTCAAAACTGGTATAATAGATTACGAAGAAATAATATCCTTAATAAATAAATATAAACCAGATATAATTGGTCTAAATGAAATATATGGCAAAGGCTTTGATAAAAATTTAAAAACTGGACAAGCAGATTATATTGCAAATAAATTAGGATACTACACTTATTTTGGTAAAGCCACTAGTTTATCGTTCAAACCATATGGAAATGCTATTTTATCTAAATATCCCATTATAGATATTAAAACTATTAAAATACCTTATCCATTTATTAAAAAAGGGAAAAAATACTATGAAAGAAGATCAATTATAAAAGCAACTATTCAAATTAATAAGCAAAAAATAATGGTATTTACTACCCATCTAGGGTTAAATGAAGATGAACAATTAAATGGAATTAATACCATAATTAAATCTTTAACAGATGAAAAGTATATTATTATGGGCGATTTTAATATCCACTATGATAATAAACTTTTATTACCTTTAGAAGAAATAACTATAAATGCTGATACAAAATTAAAAAAAATGGTAGCTACATGGCCATCAAATAATCCTAAGTATAAATATGATTACATATTTACAAGTAAAAATATTAAAATACGCTCAGCCCATATAATAAATGAAATAATATCAGACCATTTACCATATTTAGGAGAAATTGAAATATAAAATAAAATCCAGTTTTAAACTGGATTTACTTTTTCTTAATGGGACTTAGTACTAACTCTGGTCCATGACTTTGAAGTGATGCTTCATATGTTTTCTTTAAATCTTTCATTGATATTTCATCTAATGTATTTAAATTAATTAATGGAATTTGTTTATCAATATTATAACTAATAACTTTTTTTACTCTAGTAGGAGTATTTTTAATAACATCTTTTCTCATAACTCTTTCATTAGAAAATAATTTTTCATTTTTAATATAAAAAACATTCTTATTATAATCATTTATTGATTCATTTATCTCCATTATTTTATCATCAATTGCGTCATATCTTCTTTTAATTGCCATAATAATTAAAGCATCCATTACTATTGTTGGCATTACAAATAATCCAGCTGAACCAAGAACTAAAGCACCAATACCTAGATATCCAAATATTACTGCTCCATAAGATGCAGCCATAAGAGCTACTATTTTTCTAAATTTAAGTATACTCTTTTCACTTTTAGCGTTATCAATAAAATGATCATAATATCTAATTTGTTTTTTCATCTGATTTAATATTTTTATTTCTTCTTTTATAGAATATGGTACAGTTAAATTATCATCATCAGCATAATAAATCTTAATCTCATTATTAATTGTTTCATATTTAGTAATAAACGTTTTTCTTTGATAATCTGTTTCACAATAATCCTTCATAATAACACCTATTTTTTTCTATTAAAGTTAATAGTTTTTATTAATACTTTACCAGTTTTATTTTTATCAGAGGTAGTTAGTTTATATAACTCATCCAAATCTTGATATGTTAATTCATTAATAGTATTTTCATTAATAAATGGTATTTCCCTATCACTTAAATCTTTATATCCATTTTGAATAGCTTCTTTTTGATTTTTTATAGATAAATCATGAGCCTCTTTATTAGTATTAAGTTTTTCTTCATCAAATATTTGAAAATCAACTAATACAGAACTTTTAGAAGTATCAGCCACAATTTTATCATATTCATCACCAATAACACCCATAGTTATTATATTTCTAACTCTATCTGGCATATTAGTAATAGCATATGGTTTTAACACTTTTTCATTAGAAAAACACTTACTATTATTAACAAAATCAATATTCTTTTCATAATCTTTTAACGTTCTATTTAGTATCCACATATCTAGACTATTTTTCTTATACATACGAAATATATTAACATTAGAAGGTAATGTTAACAATAAAAATAACAAACATGATAAAGGATTTTGAATAGCTAAACCAATAATTATTCCAAGTAAAATAGTTAAAAGTACTTTATATAATCTATCTTTAAATTTAAGTTTTTTAAAAGAATTAGTAGTACTATTATAAAAATTATTTCCATCAATTATTTGTTTTCTCATCCTATTTAATATCATTTTTTCATTTTCAATAGTATATGGCATAATATCAGACTTATTATTTGCATAATTAACCATTATTGTTTTATCATCTGGATCAATATCATAACTAATAATAAAACAACTTCTATGAAAACTATTTAAAGTATAATCTAACATATTATCATCTCCAAGTAAAAATATTATATATAAATTAACAGTTTAATTCAAGAAAAAAACGCCTATTAGGCGCGAACTATTATAGCATTTGCGAATTTCTTCATTATAAATAAAGACATAATTGCATCAAATATTAGTGATAATCCTTCAAATCTAGTTATTACACTTGCAACCTCAATTGGGTTAATAATTGCTACAATACCTAAAATTAATATTACAAACGAAACAACAGTAAAAAACCACCACAAATAATTTCTTATACTATACTTAAACAAATATCTTAAATTATTAATCGCACTAATAATTAGTATTACTCCTACAAAAACATTAATTACAGCTACTAACCAAGTAGGATTAATAAAAGTATAAATACCTACTCCAATAGCAATTAAACTAATTAAAAAATACATAGTATCCATTCTATTTTTTATATCTTTATCAATAAAGAAATAAATAATATTAGCAAGACCAGAAATAATTAAAATACCAGCTATAATCTTAGCAGCAATACTAATACTTTCTATTGGAAAAATAACTAATACTAATCCAAACAATAAAAGAGCTATATTACTTATAATCTTATCTCTAAATATTTTTTTAATAAAATCCATATTAATATTCCTTAATAAAATTATAGAGTTTTACCTTTTTCATTTTCCATATTATTTGCAATAGCAACATTTACAAATTCTTCTAAATCTAAACCATCACCATATTGTTGCCACATTTTATACATTTTCTTCTGCATAGCTTGCATACGATAATTATACTCTAATTCATCAGCAGTTGAAGTATCTAATTCAATAATTTCATGTTCTACTTCAGCATAATACTTACGCAATAATTCTGCTTCCCTTCTTGCTTTAGCAATTTTAAACATTGCAACTGGTCCTAAAAGAGTATTCTTTCTCAAATAGTTTAAAACATCATGATTCATTTCTTTAATATCATATTCCATAAAATCCACCTCTCTACATTAATTATATCAAACTACTTTCTTTCTTGCAAATATTCATGTAATTCTAATGCAATATTTTCTGGTAAAACTTCTTTTAATTCATCAATAGATGCTTCGCTCATCTTTTTTACACTACCAAATCTCTTTATAAGTTCTTTTCTTCTCTTATCACCAATACCATCTATTCCATCTAATACACTTTGAATAGATCCTTTACTACGAATTTGCCTATGATAAGTAATTGTAAATCTATGAACTTCATCTTGCATTCTAGTTAAATAATGAAATAAATTACTTGTTTTATCAATATTATATATTTCTAAAGTATCTCCATCTAATAAATCATTAGTCCTATGCTTATCATTTTTAACTAAACCACAAACTTTTATATTTAAATTCATCTCTTCTAATACCTCTTTAGCAGCATGAATTTGTGAAATACCACCATCTACTAAAATAAGTTCAGGTGCATCTTTATCAATTAATGCATGATAATACCTACGATATATTACTTCTTTCATAGTATGATAGTCATCATTTTTATCAGTATGAACTTTATATTTTCGATACTTACTTTTATCAGGAACACCATCAACATAAACAACCATACCAGATACCGCAAATGTGCCAAATAAATGAGCATTATCAAAAATATCAATTCTTTTTATACCAATTCCTAATAATGCAGATAATTCATCATTAGCACCGTGTGTTCTTTCTAAATTTTGTTCAATTCTCTTAAAATTATTTTGTAAATTAATATCAGCATTTTCTTTAGCCATATTTAATAATTTATATTTAGAACCTTTAGTAACCTTTAAAAAATTCGCATCAAGTACTTCTTTAATAGTACTTTCATCTATTTCATCTGGAATTAATATAACTTTAGGTATTTCTCTTTTTTGATAAAAAAGCGCAATATAAGATTCTATTTCACTTAAGTAGTCATCAGTTACTGGAGTAATTTCATGAGATTCTCCTATTAATTTACCATTTCGAATAAATAAAAATTCAATAGCAATAAAACCATTTGCAAAAACATAGTTAATTACATCTAAATTTTCATTTGGTTGTAGTTCTACTTTTTGTTTTTCTAAAACAACCGTCATATAATCTAATTCTTTTTTTAAGTCTAGAGCCATTTCATAATTCATATTTTCAGAATAATAAGATATTTTTTCTTTTAATTTATTTTTAATAATATCTTCATTTCCCCTTAAAAAAGATAATATTTCATCTTCCATCGCATCTATTTTTTCTATAGGAACATTTTTAGTACAATAACCTAAACATTCATGAATATGATAATATAAGCATACTTCTTTAGGCATACCTTCACATTTCTTTAATGGATATAACCTATTTATTAAACTTACTATTCTTCTGGCAGCATAAGCATTAACATAAGGGCCAAATAAAACCTTATCTTTATGTTTTTTTACTTTTAAATAGCGAACAACTTTTAAACTAGGATAAGGCTTTCTAGTATACTCAATATATGGATAGCTCTTATCATCTTTAAGTAAAATATTATATTTAGGATTATATTTTTTTATTAAGTTAATCTCTAAAATAAATGACTCCAATTCTGTATTAGTAACAATATATTTAAAATATGCGATATTATCAATCATCATTTGAGTTTTACCTGTATGAGTTCCACGAAAATAAGAACTTAAACGTTTCTTTAAGTTTTTAGCTTTACCAACATAAATAATAATATCATTTTTATCATACATTTGGTATGAGCCAGGTTTTTCTGGTACTAATTTTAGTTCTTCCTTAAACATAATAAATCACACTTATAGTATACACTAAAATTTTAAAAATAAAAACTCTACAATTTTTTAAATTTTACACACAAAAAGTTAACCATATAAAAAGAAAATACATTGATATATATACTTTTGTTTGATAAAATATTTATAAGGAATGCTTAATAAGTTGGGTGGAGCCAATCTTCTTATTGAAGGGAGGCGAAAAAATGAACAAGAAGGATTTTTTAATTCTATCTCTAGTAATTATTATCTTCCTTTTACTATTATTACTATT
>CACZRB010000074.1 GCA_902783555.1 uncultured Erysipelotrichaceae bacterium | reverse complement strand
TTATTATCATTAATATTTTCTAATGAATAACCTAATTTTTTGCATATATCGTTAATTATACTCATAAATGTTTCATATGACATATCCATATTAAATATAATTGGATTATCACCTAAAGTCTTCTCTTCCCAACATTTTTTAGATTTACTATATTTATAGTAATATCTATTTATATCTTTATCATAGAGTTTTAATAAATCTTTACTAGTATCACAATAACCATGAGCAAATATATTACGTAACTGAGTAAAAAATATTTCAGGACTTTGACCTTTATTAATTAAATCTATTTTTTGATTTAATACTAATAATCTTTCTTTAATTCTAGATAGTTCTTTAGTTTTTTCTATTGGAAAACCATTATTTTTTACATCTTCTAAAGTATTATTTAATTTTTTTATATACTCTTTGTAATAATTTTTAGCATGTCCAAAATCATAATTTAATTTGCTTTGATATTTATTAAAAATATTATTATTTAACGTTATAAATCCCTGTTTGTAATTAGATAATATTGAATTAAATACTAAATTACCTAATGATTTAATTAATAAATTATACATATCATCTAAATATAATTCATGCATATTATCTATTTCCATATTATTATCTAAAATAATAAATATATCCATTAAATATTTATATGCTAAAGTATTTTCTAATTCTGGAAAATATTTTCTTTTATAATGATCAAATAAGAATTCCATTTGTTTTTCAAAACTTGGAAGTTTATCAAAATTTTCATTATTAATGATATCTTTAGCAAATTCTAAAGTAAATGGAATATATTCTAGTTTAAAAGAATCTTTTAATTCAGTATTTAATTCTTTTAACCCCATTGTAATATAATTTATAAATTCTTTATCACTTATCGGTCTATCTAAATGATTAGGTACATATTTATCTACTCTTTTTTGTAATAAACTTTTTATAAAAATAAATAAATTATAAAACTTAAGATTTTCTTTATATTTAATTTTTAAACTTTTACATGCTCTTTCAACACTATTAGTAGTTAGTGTTACTTTAATAATACCTGATGTTTTTTCTTCTAAGGTTTTAAATAAAAACTCTTTTGATGGAGTTCCATCATTATTAGCTGATACTAAAAATGCTTCATTTAATCCAGATTTAAATTGATAATTACGATTTGATAATGAACACACTATAGCAGTTTCAAACCATTTATAATCCATAATAGCATCATAATTAAATCTTTTATCAAATATATGAATTATTCCATTATTTATTTCAAAATCATTATGAGCGATAGCATTGCGTATAATTTTAAATTCTAATCTATAACCTAAATTACTATTAGATTTATAACCAATCCCATAATCATAAACACTTCCATCATCAAATAATAAGACTGTTTTGTTCTTTTTAATAGGTTTAAGGGTAAATAGTTCATTTAATGTATCATCATCTATTTCATCAAATATAAGTTCATGATTATTTTGTAAAAGTGTTACTAAAACCCAAAATTTAATAGCATCTTTATTTTCTTTAACATTTATTAAATATTCTTTATTTCTTTCTCTAATATATTTAATAAGATAATTAAGCCCAATAAGACCATCTTTTTGATAATCATGATTATTCATGCTTATCACCTATTTCTAAATTTACATTACTAATAGATGCAAATCTTTTAGTAATTTTATCAGTAGTAGTATGTATATCTTCAACATCTTTAGAAACTGTATTTATACTTCTAGATAATTTATCCCATCTTTCTTTATAACGATTAAATTCTACACCTAATTTATTTAATTCTTCATGAATTACTTTAGCATATTTATCTCTTTCCATATTTTTAAGTATCATACTTATTACAGTTAAAGTACTCATTAAAGTAGTTGGACTTGCAATCCAAACTTTAGATTTATAGGAATATTCAATTAAATCAGGATGATAGGCATTTATTTCAGCAAATATAGCTTCAGCTGGTAAAAACATAATAGCTTCATTAGCAGTTTCACCAGGTATTATATATTTATTTTTAATAGCATCAATATGCTTTTTTACATCCGCTTTAAAAGCTTTAGTAGCTGCTTCTCTTATTTGTTTATCTTGCTTAGTATCTGTCATAATTTGATAGTGTTCTAATGGGAATTTAGAATCAATTCCAATCGTACCAAGTGGTTCAGGAGCAAATAATATTGCATCTACTATTGTTTCATTACTAAGAGTATATTGTAATTTATATATTTTATCGTTAATACCAAAAACACTATTTAAAATAAATCCTAAATTAGTTTCTCCAAATATTCCCCTAGTTTTCTTATCTGTTAAAACTGATTGAAGAGAAATAATATCATTTGATAAGCCATCTATTTTCTTTTGAGCTTCATCTATTTTGCTAATTCGCTCTAAAATAGATGTAAAAGTTTTATTAGTTTTTTCAAAATTATTATCTAATCTTTCATTAACTTTTTCATTTAAATACATAAGTCTTTTTTCAATTACTTCATTGGTTTTATCAAAATCTTTTTCAATATCCCTACTAAAATCATATTTAAAATCTCCTAATGCTTTAGTAATATCTGTTTCAAATTTACCTAACTTTAAAGTAATATCATCATTATTATTTCTTTTAACTAATATAATAATTAGTAAAATAATAACTACAACTAATAAACCTATAATTATATATTCTAACATAACTACTCCAATCTAAACCTTTTATTAACTATTTTACTAATAACATAAGCTACTATTAATGCTATACCTATTTTTATTAATATACTAGGATTTTTTAAACTTTCTATTAAACTAGTTCCAACAAATCCCCAAAAATAAACCATAAAGAATTTTCCAATTATAATTGATAAAATAAACTTCTTTTGATTCATATTAGAAAGACCTGCTGCTATATTAACTAAAAATGCTGGTGTAAAAGGAATTGCAATTACTAAAGCTAATTGTTCTAAACTTAAATCATCAAATACTTTCATCATTCTCTTAAGTTTACGATGTTCTTTTTTATCCATCATATTATCAAAGTGTTTTTTAAACTTTGTACGACATAATCTAAAAGATAAGAAACAACCTATACAAGTAAGTATCCAACTTATTAAAAAACCAGGTATTGTTCCAATATAATAAAAATTAATTGTAATGAACACTGCAAGTGGTAAAGCTGGAAGCATCGATTCAACTAACATTAATAGACACGCAAAAATTGGAGCATATACTCCCAACCCATTTAAAATATTCGTTATAATTGTATCTATATCACTTAAAAATTCCATACTTTAATTATATAAAAAAAAGAGTCTTTTTTAAAGACCTTTACGCTTATTTAACATTAATCTAACACTAATGTTGTATTATATCCATAAGCCTCTAATATTAAAGCAACTCTTTTAGCCTTTTTGCCACTTTTACAATAAAAATAATATTTTTTATTCTTATCTAAATATTTATAATGATTATTAAGTAGATTTTCATAAGGAATAAAAGATGTTTCTAAATTTATAAAAATACCATCATTTAAATATTCACTTCTTTTAATAGTTTTCATACTATATTATATTTAAGAAATAAAAAAAGTGATAGTTCATTTATCACTTATTCACCATTTGTAATTGTAATATGTCCAGCAAAAGTTTTATTTTGACTACCATTTTGATTTGTTTCATTATCTTTTAGAAATATTTTTAATGTATATACATGATCAACATTATCAGCTGTTTTAAATTTTGCTACACTACCAAGAGCTACATCTCCACTTGCTGGAATAACTACTTCTGTTGCACTTGCCATTGTTTGATTTTCAGTAACGCTATTACCAGTTAATGAACAGGTTAATGCATTAGCTGGGAAAGAATTATTATCAACTGTTAAATATAAATAATAATCCATATCTAAATCTGTTGTATTTGTTCCCCTAACAGTAAATTCTTTAGTAACCCATGCTTCTTCCCTTGGATATATATTTTCAACAATAATATTATTAGAATTATTTTGATATGTAATTGTCATCCTACCACCAGTTACCACAATAGTTGATGCAGTTTCTTGTCCACTTAATCCAGCTGTAAAATAAGCATATGATATTCCTATAAATGCTATTACTAATGCAGTTACAACTGAAATGCTAACAATATTTTTCTTAGTTCTTGACATAATATCACTCTCCTACAATAATTTTACTAAAGTTCTAGCAATTATTCAACTTAAAATTTAATCTTACTTAATATGTAACTATCAACTTCATCTAATGGTAAAGTAATTTGTTCCATCGTGTCTCTATCTCTAATTGTAACAGTATTATTATTAATTGTATCATCATCTACAGTTATAGCAAATGGAGTACCTACTGCATCACATCTACGATATCTTTTACCTATCGTACCACTTTCATCATAACTTACCATAAATTTTTTAGATAATATTTCATATACTTCACGAGCTTTACCTTGATGATTCTTTTTAATTAGTGGAAGAACAGCAGCTTTATAAGGAGCAAGATATGGAGATAATTTTAATACTTCACGAGTATCGCCATTTTCAAGTTCTTCTTCATGATAACTTTCAAATAATATAGCAAGAACAGTTCTATCTAAACCATAAGTTGATTCAATAATATAAGGGATATACTTTTCATTAGTTTCTGGATCTAAATATGCTTGGGATTCTCCACTAAACTTTTCATGTCTTGTCAAATCAAAATTTGTACGATTATGAGTACCATTTATCTCACCCCAACCAAATGGGAATAAATATTCAATATCGCAGGCAGCTTTAGCATAATGTGCTAATTTTTCATGATCGTGAAACCTTAATTTTTCTTCTGGAAGACCTAAGTCCATAAAGAAATGTTTACCATAATCTTTAAAATATTCATATAATTCACTATCTTGTCCTTCTTTACAAAAAGTTTGATATTCCATTTGTTCAAATTCAATAGTTCTAAAGGTAAAATTACCTGGTGTAATTTCATTTCTAAAAGCTTTTCCAATTTGGCCAATACTAAATGGAATTCTTGCTCTCATAGATCTTTGAACATTTAAAAAGTTTACATATTCTCCTTGAGCATTTTCTGGTCTTAAATAAACTATACTTTTAGCATCTTCAACTACTCCTCTATGAGTTTCAAACATTAATTTAAATTGTCTAATTGGAGTAAAATCACACTTTCCACATTTTGGACATGGAATGTTATTTTTTTTAATAAACTCCAATAATTCTTCATTAGATAAAGTATCTCCAATGCTTGTTCCAGTATAATCATTTACTAGATTATCTGCACGATGTCTTGTTTTACAATGTTTACAATCAGTTAAAGGATCAGCAAAACTATCGACATGACCAGATGCTTCCCAAACTTTAGGATGCATTAATATATCCGCATCAAGTTCATATGCATTACTTCTTTCTTGAATAAATCTTTTTCTCCAAGCATCTTTTATATTATTTTTAAGTCTTGTCCCAAGTGGACCATAATCCCAAGTATTAGCAAGTCCTCCATATATTTCAGAACCTTGAAATATAAATCCATAATTCTTACAAAAATTTACCATCTTTTCCATATTAATTTCTTTCATTTTTAATCACTCTTTCTAAATCATCTATATTATTTATTATTATAAGTTTATTTAATTCATTTTCATAAGCAAATCCTCGTTTACTTAAGATATTTAAATAATCTAATATTTCATTATAAAAACCATTATAATTATAAATTATTACCTTTTTTTGATTTTTACTTGTTTTTAATTCTTCCATAATACCAAATAATTCTCCTAAAGAACCAGTACCACCAGGTAAGAATAAAAATAAATCACTTTCTTTAAAAATATTTTCTAATCTTTGAAATGAGTTAGAATATTCTAATACTTTAATATCTTTAAATTCAATATTAGTTTCATGATAAGCATCAATTGTAATGCCTAAAATATCTTTATTATTATCTTTAAAGGTTTTATAACATTGTCCCATCATTCCTTTTAAATAAGTACCAAATACTAGTGACATATTTAAATCACACAATTTTTGGCAAACATTTTTAGTTTCTTCAAAATACTCTTTTGGAATATTTTCATTTGATCCACTAGCAATAAAAATTTTCAAATTATCATCTCCTAAAAATAAAAAGACCTTACATCATAGGGGCGCATAAAAGCACGGTTCCACCCTATTATAGGTCTTCATTTGTTTATAGCTCGTTCTTTTCCAAGGAAGTCATCGCTTCAAAATACACTTTTATTATAGCATTTTTTATTATTTAATCAAGATATAAATTAATTATTATTATCCATTTAATCTTTGAACTTCTTCTTTGGATAATCCAGTAGCTTCAGAAATATTTTCAATAGTCATATTCATACTTAATAATTTTTTAGCAATAGAAATTTTTTCTTCTTTAATTCCTTCTCTTCTTGCTATTATTAATTCATCATTTTGAATCATTCTTTTATCTTCTTCTTCATCATAGAACATTCTTT
>CACZRB010000073.1 GCA_902783555.1 uncultured Erysipelotrichaceae bacterium | reverse complement strand
CATTATTAGTTATTTTAGCACTAAAATAAGCATAACTAATAGCTAAACTTACTAATAATAATCCTATTATAGATAAACTAATAATTACCTTTTTATTACTTGTCATAGGTGCCTCCAATTATCTATTTATATTTTACAATATTAGTAGAGATTCTAGCAAGTCTTTTTTACTTGTAATATCCTAATTGATATGCTAAAATTAAAAAAGAAAGAGATGAGATTATTAATCCCATCACCTTTCGGTATTTGGGTCACTACCTATTTTTAGGTAGTGTTTTTGTTACGTACTGTAATAACATTAAAACATAATGTAATAAGTTATTTACAATCAGTAAAAGAATAAATATGAAAATAAGCAAAATAAATTCTACTATTTCCATAGTAATCTCTCCTTCCAATTTTATTAACCCCCCTTTATAGAGTCGCGAAAAATCCGAAAGGCCAAAAATAATATCTCATCTCTAAATCTAATTATACATAATATGATATACAAAAACAAGAATAAATTAAAAGCAATCCCATTATTTATCTAGGATTGCTTACATATTTTAAAAATTTGAAATATTAATTATTTTAACTTATCAGTTAATATTTGTTTAGCTATAACTGGATTAGCCTTTCCTTTAGTTTGTTTCATAACTTCACCAATAAAGAATCCAAACAAATTAGTTTTACCATTATGATAATCTTCTATTAATTTAAGATTATTCTTTAAAATATTATCAATAATTCCTTCTAATTCATTAGAATTATCCATTTGTTTTAAATTATGTTTCTTCATTAAAATGCTTGGTTCTTCTTTTTCTTCTAAACAATAATTAAATAGTTCTTTTCCTTGTTTAGATGATATCTCTCCACTATTAATTTTATCAACAATGAATTTTAAATAATTAGGTGTTATATAAAAATCTCTAATGGTCATAAATTCTTTATTCAAATAACCTATAATATTAGTAGATAACCAGTTAAAAGCAACTTTGGGATTAATACCTATCTTTATACATTCTTCATAATAATTACTAAGTTCAAAGTCTTTTACAAGTGTTTTTGCTTCACTTTCAGATAAACTATATTCTTTAATATATCTTTTTAATCTTTCGTTTGGAAGAGATGGTATTTCTTTTCTTATTTCTTTTAACCAAGATTTATCGATTTTAATTCTTGGAATATTTGGCTCTACAAAATATTTATAATCAACCGCATCTTCTTTAGTACGCATTCTAATAGTAGTTTTAGTTGCTTCATCAAATCTTCTTGTTTCTTGAACTAATTCTTCTATTCCAGTTTCATATGCTTTAATTTGTCTTGCTACTTCATAATTTACTGCATCTAGAACATAAGATATTGAGCCAACATTTTTAATTTCAACTCTTGGAGTAATAAATTCTCCATTTTCATTTTTTAAATTAATATTAACATCACATCTTAAATGTCCTTTTTTCATATCAGCATCTGATACATTACAATATCTTAAACTATTAGCTAAAAATTCTAAGAAAGCAACTGCTTCTTCACCAGAATGAATACATGGTTCAGTAACAATTTCTACTAAAGGAGTGCCTGCACGATTATAATCAATTAGAGTATAATAATCATAATGATCCATAGAAGCTGTATCTTCTTCTAAATGAATATCATGAATATTAACAGTAAAATCATGATTATCAACGTATAGTTCTACTTTTCCATTTATACCGACAGGTTTAGTAACTTGTGTAATTTGAAAGCCTTTAGGTAAATCAGGATAATAATAGTTTTTACGATCAAACATTAATTCATCAGGCTGCACA
This sequence comes from uncultured Erysipelotrichaceae bacterium, assembly GCA_902783555.1. GTDB lineage: Bacteria > Bacillota_I > Bacilli_A > RF39 > UBA660 > CAG-533. The sequence continues at coordinate 36,433 of CACZRB010000073.1, read as the reverse complement.
CAACCTAATACCATACTCATTTTTAAAGCTTTACGTACTGCTTCTTTATTTAAAGAAGGCATAATTCCAGGAAATGATAAATCTATTTCATTAATATTTTCATTAGGAACATCTGAATATGAATTCTTACTTGGACTAAATACTTTAGTATTAGAAAGTACTGCTGCATGTATTTCTAATCCTATTACAACTTCATATTTACTCATGTAATCCTCCTTTAAATTTAATATCTTTTTCTAAAGCATAAGCTATATTTAATACATTTACATCATCTTGTACTTTACCAGTAATATTAATACCTATTGGTAGGTTATTTATGAATCCCGCTGGTATAGTAATTGAAGGAAATCCCCCAAAGTTACCAATTGCAAGATGATTTTCTAATACAGCTTCATTAGATAATACTTCAGTTTTGCCATCAAATAGTGGTGCTCCTCCTCCACTTGCAAGAGTAATAAAGCCATCATACTGTGTAAATAATTCATTAAATTTATCAATTATCATTTGGCGTACACGGCAAGCATTTAAATAATATCTTTCTTGATTCTCTTTTTGTAAAACATAAGAACCTATTACTAATCTTCTTTTAATTAAAGAACTAAAACCATGAGCACGATAATCTTTTACCATTTCATTAATATTAGAACCATTTCCTCTTGGGCCATAAATAATACCAGTATACATTGAAAGATTACTAGTTGCTTCAGCACAACTTATAACTTGATATGTTGGTTGAATAGCATTAAGTAGTTTTTGATCTATAGACTCAGGTATTACTTGCATACCAAGTTTTTTAGCTTTTTCTATTATTTCATTAAATAATTTAATAGATTTTTTTAGTTCATCAGATGGATTATCATAAGATCTAATATCACATATTTCTTTAATATAGAATAATCTTTTACCTTCTACATTTCCATCTAATAAAGGGGTTAAATCATCTGTTTTAGGTAAAGCTGTCATATCTTTGCTATCTGGTCCTTTAATACTATCGACTACAATAGCAGCATCTTTTACACTTCTGGTAAATACTCCAACATGATCTAGTGATGATGCAAATGGTAAGACACCATATCTAGGTATTAATCCATATGTAGGCTTATATCCTACTATTCCACAAAATGATGCGGGTTTTCTTACAGAATCTCCGGTATCAGTACCTAGTGCAAATGGAACAACACCAGAGGCAACTGCTACTGCTGAACCAGCTGATGAACCTCCAGCTTCACGATTTTCATCATAAGGATTTCTAACTATTCCTGTATGACAAGTAGTACCAGTACCACCTAAACCAAATTCATCACAAGCACTTTTACTTGTTAAAACAGCCCCACTTTTCTTTAATCTAGAAATAACGGTAGCATCAAAAAATGGTATATAATCTTTTAGTGCATTAGATGAACCAGTTGTTAAAATACCTTTAGTAGAAAATAAATCTTTAGCAGAATATGGAATTCCAGATAAAATACTTTTTTTATTTTCTTTTATTTTAGGTTTATCAATAATAGTTACAAAAGCATTGCATTTACTATTTACTTTTTTTGAAGCATCTACCGCTTGTTGGGCTAAATCTTTGACTTTTAATTTACCACTATCTAATTTCTTACGTAATTCTTCTATTCCTTCAAACATTTAATCCACCACCTTTGGCACTCTTATTTCACGGCCTAGTTTATCTTTAGTATTAGATAAAGCCACATCAACATCTACAGATTCTTCCACCTTATCTTCTCTTAATGTGGCTGTATATAAATTAAATGGCATAAAAGCAGGCTCTACTTCAGATAAACCTTCTATTTCATTTATTTGATCAATATTTTTATCAATTATATCAAATTCATCTAAAAGCATATTGGCTTCTTCATCGGTTAAACCAATTAATAATTTATCAGCATAATTTATTATTTCTTCTTTACTAAACATTTATTACCTCCAATATTATTGTTTATCATCATCTTAATAGCTATGGATTTATGCTTATTTGTAAGTCCATTTTTATTAAATGATGTTTTTACTAAATGTGATAATAATTCTACATCATAGTCGTCAAATATTTCATCATCTAAGATAATATATTTTTGAACATTGTTTTCTTGTAAATAATTTTTTATTCCCGCTCCCCGATTAGAATTACAATCATCTGTAATGCCTATTATGGGAATCCCCATTTTAATTAGTTCATTTTGAACATAAGAAAAAGTCCCCATATTTTTCCAAGAAGAAATTACTACAACTAATGACTTTGTTTCATCTATAATTTCTTTTAATACTTTTACTTTATTAATATCGATATCTAACATTAATCTTTTTAGTTTTAAAAAAGTATCTTTATTATAATTCTCATTTTGATATAATTCTAAAACCTTGGGTTCTCTTTCTATAAAATAATTTAGACTATTTAATACTCCATCAATATCCAAAAATACAATATTCATTATAAGTTATCCTTATTTATTTTAATATTCACATGAACCAGGTGTTCTTGGGAATGGAATCGCATCACGAATATTTTCAATACCAGTTAAGTACATAATAAGTCTTTCGAAGCCCATACCGAAACCTGAATGATAAACTCCACCAAATCTTCTTAAATTTAAATACCATTCTATTTGGTCTTTTTGAACACCATGTTTCTTAATTTGCTCATCTAAAATACTAAGGTCAGTTTCTCTTTCAGAACCACCCATTAGTTCCCCTGAACCAGGAACTTCTAAATCAACAGCTGCTACTGTTTTACCATCTGGATTAACTTTCATATACCAAGCTTTAATATCTCTTGGCCAGTTATAAATAAAGACAGGACTATTAAAATGATCAGTAAGCCATCTTTCATGTTCTTTAGCAATATCTCCTTCATAATCAGGAGCAAATTCCCATTTTTCACCAGATGAAAGTAAAAGTTCAATCGCATCATGATGAGTAATTCTAACAAAATCAGAACTAATTAATTTTTCTAGTTTTTCTCTTAAACCATTAGAAACAAATTTATCTAAGAAATCTATTTCATCTGACGCATTTTTTAATACATAATTAACTACATATTTAAGCATTTCTTCTTCAACATTCATTAAATCTTCTAAATGCATAAATGCCATTTCTGGCTCAATCATCCAGAATTCATTAGCATGAGTTTTAGTATTTGAGTTTTCAGTTCTAAAAGTTGGCCCAAAAGTATAAATCTTTTTAAAAGCCATTGCAAAAGCTTCTCCATGTAATTGACCTGAACCAGTAATATAAGTATTTTTACCAAATAAATCTTTAGTAAAATCTACTTCTTTTTGGTCATTTAAAGGGACATTTTTTAAATCAAACGTTGTTACCTTAAACATTTGATCAGACCCTTCACAGTCAGTATTAGTTAAAAGTGGTGTATGTACATAAACATAGTTATGACTTTGAAAGTATTCATGAATAGCAAATGCTGCTACACTTCTAATTTTAAAGACAGCCTGGAATGTTTTAGTTCTAGGTCTTAAATATGCTTCCTTTCTTAAAAACTCCATTGTATGTCTTTTAGGTTGAATTGGATAATCTGCTGGACAATCTCCTAATAATTCAATATTTTCACACTTTAATTCATATTCTTGCTTACCATTAGATTCTACTAAAGTTCCACTTATTCTAATACTAGAACCTACTAAGTAATGACTTACTTCATCAAAATTAGACAATTCTTTAGTATAAACAACTTGTAAAGTATTAATAGTTGTTCCATCATAGAAATCAATAAACCCAAATTCTTTTTGATTACGATTATTACGTATCCATCCTTCGATGACAACCTTATCACCTATTTTTTTAGTTTTAAATAAATCTACTAAATCCATTATTCATTTCCTTTCTTTATTATAATACCTAATTCTTCTAATTGAACTGGTGTTAAATCAGATGGAGCACCCATCATTAAATCTTGACCAGATGCACTTGGTGGAAACGCTTGAACTTCTCTTAAATTAGGCTCATCTTGAATAAGCATAAGAATTCTGTCAATTCCAGGAGCCATACCACCATGGGGTGGGCAGCCATACTTAAAGGCTGTAAAGATAGATCTAAATCTTTTTTCTACTTCTTCTCTCGAATATCCTACTATTTCAAATCCTTTAGCAAGTGATTCTAAATCATGATTTCTAATTGCGCCACTAGCCATCTCATTACCATTACATACAAAGTCATATTGATAAGCTAAAATGTCTTCATAATTCTTATTTTTATAAGCGTCAATTCCATCATGTGGTAAGCTAAATGGATTATGGCAAAAATCCCATTTTTTATTTGCTTCATCATATTCAAACATTGGGAAATCATTAACAATACATAATTCTAAACGATCTTTTGGAATTATATCTAAAAAGGTAGCAACTTCAATTCTTAAAGCACCTAAAGATGCTTTAACTGTTTTTTTAGGCCCTGATACAATAAATACTAAATCATTATTTTGAAGATTTAATTTTTCTTTTAAATTATTTACTTCTTCTTCAGATATATATTTAGCAATACTTCCAGTTATTTCTTCATCTATTTTTAAATAAGCTAAGCCAGATGCTCCACGTTTTTTAACAACTTCAGTTAACTTATCAATATCCTTCCTTGAATACTTATTAGCAGCATCTTTAGCAACAATAGCGTTAATAATACCATTACTTTCAATTACGTTTTTAAATACTGTAAAATCACTATTTTTAAAAGTATCGGTTATGTCATTAATAAGCATTTCATATCTTAAATCTGGTTTATCAGTACCATATAAATCAATTGCATCTAAATAAGAGATTCTTCTAAATGGTCTAGGAGAGACATGTTTGTCAGAAAACTTACTAAATGTATCATAAAATATTTCTTCGCCAATATTTAAAACATCTTCTTCAGTGCAAAATGACATTTCAAGGTCTAATTGATAAAATTCTAATGTACGATCAGCTCTTGGGTCTTCATCTCTAAAACAAGGCGCTATTTGAAAATACTTTTCAAAGCCACCAACCATTAATAATTCTTTATATATTTGAGGCGCTTGTGGTAAAGCATAAAACTTTCCTTTAAAGTTACGAGATGGAACAACAAAGTCTCTAGCTCCTTCTGGGCTAGATGCAGTTAAAATTGGCGTTTGTACTTCAATAAAACCTAAATCATACATTTTATTTCGAATATAATGTAATACTTCATTTCTTAAGAATAAATTCTCTTTTAATTTATTTCTTCTAATATCTAAGTAACGGTATTTTAATCTGGTATCTTCTAAGGCATTAGTATTATCATCTATAGTAAATGGTAATTCTTCACAAGTATTTAATATTTCTAAATCATTAACTTCAATTTCAATATCACCAGTTTTTAATTTAGGGTTTTTACTTTCTCTTTCAACAACTATTCCTTGAACTTTAATAACATATTCATTTTTTAAACTTTCAGCTAAATCATAATTCTTATTTTCGGGTTTTACTCTTAGTTGTACTATACCACTGCGGTCTCTTAAATCAATAAAGATTAAACCACCTAAATTACGTTTCTTTTGAACCCAACCATAAAGAGTTACTTTTTCATTTAATTTATCTAAGTTTAAAGTTTCATTATATATTCTTTCCATATTTTCTCCTTAATCGTGCATATCTAAATAATCTATCAAATCATTTATATTAACTTTTTCTTCTTCTTTAGTTACATTATCTTTAACATTTACTTCATTCTTTGCTAAGTCTTCATCATTTAGTATAACCAAATATTTAGCATTAAATCTATCTGCTGATTTAAACTCACCTTTTAATCCTTTATTTAAATAATCCGTTTCAGTTGTAAAACCATTTAGTCTTAAGTTTTGAGTTATAAAAGCAGCAGTTTCTTTTTCACTATCAGATACATACATTACATAAGCATCTATATCTTTTTTTATTGGAATATTGTTACCTGCTTCTTCAATAGCAAGCATTGTTCGGTCATATCCCATTGCAAAACCAACAGCTGGCATATCTGGTCCATCTAACTTTTTGATTAGTCCATTATAACGACCACCACCACCAAGGGCTAGGTGTCCAACATTGGGAATATCAGCATAGATTTCAAATACTATATGATTATAATAATCTAAACCCCTAACTAATCTGTCATCTTCTTCATAAGGTATTTCTAATAAATCCAAGTAATCTTTTAATTTATTATATCTATCTAATGATTCCTGATTTAAATACTGAGTTGTTTTAGGAGCTGATGCAATAATATCTGAATCACCATCTATTTTACAATCTAATACTCTAAGGGGATTTTTATTTAATCTTTCTTTGCAATCTTCACATAACTCATCTATATGTGGCGCTAAATAATCAACTAGTGCCTTACGATAATTATCTCTAGATTCAGTATCACCTAAAGAATTAATTTTAATTACAGTATCTAGTCCTAAAAGCGAATAAGTTTGATATGCAAGTGATATTACGTCAACATCTGCCATTACATCATCAGAACCAATAAATTCTACTCCAAATTGAGTAAATTCTCTATTTCTACCTGACTGTGGTCTTTCATAACGATACATTTTTTCATTATAAAACACTTTTACAGGTTCAGTCATATTACCATATAATTTATTTTCAATAAACCATCTAGCAACACCTGCAGTTCCTTCTGGTCTTAAGGTAAGATTACGCTCTCCTCTATCTAGAAAATCATAAGTTTCTTTTTTTACTACATCAGAAGTTTCTCCAACACTACGATGAAATAGTTCTGATGCTTCAAATACTGGAGTTTCAATATAATTATAATTATATTTTTCACATATTCCCCTTATTATTTCATTTACATATTCTCTTTTTTTAGCATCGTCTCCTGAGATATCATAAGTTCCCTTTTGTTTAGTAATCATTTTATCAATCCTTTCTTAAAATAAATAAAAGCACAAATTACATAAGGACGAGTTCCCCCGCGGTGCCACCTTATTTCACTTGCGCTCTATAATTCTTATCGCGAATAACACGTTTACATCATTAAAGAACTGTCTCGAAATTTACTATTTATAGATATTTGCACCAAACATATCTTCTCTTGAATAAATAAAGTAAACCCTTTGTTTCTTCTAGTAATTTACAATAATTATTGTATCTTTTTTAATAGAATAAGTCAATTATTTTTACAAATTTTTTATAAGTTAATTTAAAATAAAAAAGTTAATCAATTAGAAAGAAATATATTTACAATATATACTCCATTTGGTACAATTAAATAAGGAAATATATTAGTTGCTAGGTGTCTGCCCCTTTCAGAAATCTTTATCTGATTTTACTATAAAAATTAGAAGGAGGTTGATGCTATAAACAAAAGAACTTGTAATTAAAATAGACATCTAAGCCTTGTAATTTAATTATAAGACTTAAATGTCACATTCTTCATTAGGTAGACATTCAGCATCACAAAACTGATATGTTTCCTTTTTAATTTTATGCAAATTTCATTTGCATATTCATTATATCAAAAGTATTTCCATAAATCAATAGTTCTTCTTTTCTATATACCAATTATATATTAACTAATTTAATTAAGAATTCTTTTAATAAAGTATACTGATTAACATTTAATGATTTTAAATTTTTATCTAAATCACATAAATTCAAAATAATGTTTTTTAATTCATCTTTACTGTATAAATAAGCTTTATCCTTAGCAAGTTTAACTCTATATGGATGAATATTTAACTTAGCAGCAATTGATTCATTAGATTCATTTAATTCCTTAGTTGCATAAATAATTCGATACTGTCCAGCTAAAAGAGCAACTAGTGGAACTACTTCCATCTTTTCAATTATGAATTTTTCTACAAGTTCACTTGTATTTTTATAATTCTTGCTAGTTATCGCATCACATAATCCAAAGGTATCTTCGCCATTTAATTTAGCACTATAAGATTCGACTATATCAGAAGTTATTTTATTAGTTATAATTGATATTTTATCTATTTCATTTAAGATTAAATCATAATTATTTAAATTGTATTCTATTAGTTTATTAACAGATGAATAATCAACTGAGACCCCAATACTTTTGGCATAATTATTAACTTTATTAGCAAGTTCATTTGCCTTTAATTCAGCTATTTCAATGACAGTACCTTTATCTTTTATCTTTTTATAAATACTACTACGCTTATCTAATGAATCTACCACTAATATTAACTTAGTATTCGGATTAGGATTATCTAAATATTTTTCAAGAACTTTACTAGATGCATTAATTTTAAAATTTTTAACGATAACTATTTTTTCTTCATTTAGAAGCGAAAAATAAGCGCATTCATCTAAAACATTATCAATATTAGATTCATCATAATTAATATTTACAATGTTTTCTTTACCAGATGTTATTTTGTTTATTTCATCATTTAATAATCTAATACTATAAATATTTAATAAATACGTATTCATTCAACATTACCTATTTCATTAAATGGAAAAAATCTTATATGAGTTTTGCCTAATATCTGTTCTTTAGTAACTGGTCCAATTGATCTGCTATCAGCTGATACTGCCCTATTATCTCCCATGACAAAATATTCACTATCTTTTAAATAGATCTCATTAAAATCTTTAGTATTACTTAAAGAATAATTATCATCTACTTGTTTTTTATTTATATAAAGTTTTCCATCAATATATGCTACTGATTCACCAGGAAGAGCAATTACTCTTTTAATGATATATTTATTATCTTCCTTAACAACTACGATATCCCATCTATTTATTCCTTTAGATAGTCCTATTTTATTTAAAATCATTAAATCATTTTGTTTTAATGTAGGATACATACTAGTTCCATTTACTCTAATTGGAGTAAATAAATATGTTCTAATTAAAATAACTATAATAATTATTATTATGTATGGAAGCCATTCTAATATTTTCTTTTTAAAATCATCTTTATTCATGATCTCACCTATAATTTATTATATCAAAAGAAAAAAGTTCTTTAAAGAACTTTATAAATATTTCTTGAATTTTTTAAAGGCTTCTTCATTATCTAATTTAGTATCATTTAATTCGTTAAATAAAGACTTTTGGTTACGATCTAATTTAGTTGGAATAATAATATTGGTAATTAAATACATATCTCCTAATTTGCCAGTTTTCTTATCATCTATTCCTTTACCTTTTAATTTAATATTTTCATTATTTTGTGTACCAGGTGCAAAGGTAACAGTCTCATTACCATAAATAGTCGGTATTTCTTTTTTACAACCCAGTACCGCTTCAGTAACAGTTAAAGGAACTACTAAATATAAATCTTTGCCATCTCTTTTATATAATGGATGATTTTTTACAGTAAACTCAATATAAATATCCCCATTCGGGCCACCATTTATACCTGCATTTGCTTTACCAGCCATACGCATTTGATCACCATTATCAACACCGCTTGGTACTTTTAGTTTAATTTCTTTACTAGTACTTACAAATCCTTTACCACGACAATGAGAACAAATTTCTTTAAATATTTCACCAGTACCATGACAATCAGGACAAGTAGTCTGAGTCTGAATCATACCTAATATACTACGTTGCTCTCTAATTACACTACCCCTACCGTTACAAGTACTACATTTTTGCGGATTTTTACCACCTTTACCATTACATTCTGAACATATTTCATCAAGATTTATCTTGAATGTCTTTTCTGTACCAAAAACGGCTTCTTCAAAAGTTAAATCTAGTTTAACTAACACATCTTGCCCTTTAGCACTTCTTTTTGATGAACTTCTAGATCTGCCGCCACCCATCATTTGTTCAAATATATCACCTAGGTTAATGTCTTCAAAGCCAAAGCCAGAAAAGCCACCACCAAAGCCATCAAATCCACCGCCAAAGCCAGAAAATCCACCGGCATTATTATCAAAAGCAGCAGATCCAAATTGATCATATTGTTTTCTTTTAGTTGCATCAGAAAGTACTCCATAAGCCTCGCTTACTTCTTTAAACTTTTCAGCATTTCCAGTTTCTTTATTATCTGGATGATACATTTTAGCTTTTTTTCTAAATGCACTTTTTATTTCAGCTTCTGTAGCAGTTTTACTGACACCTAATACTTCATAAAAATCTTTTTTAGCCATGTTAATTCTCCTTTATTAATCTTTCAAATTCGTCAAGTAATGAATTATAATACTTAATTGCGCCTAAATATACATCATCTTTAGTTAAATCAACACCAAGGACATTGAAAGCTTCAATTGGCCATTTATCAGAACCAGTTTTTAAGAATTCAAGATATTTAGCTAGTACTATTTTATTGCCATTTAATATTTCATTAGCTACATAAGCAGCAATTGATATGCAAAATGAATATGCATATAAATAATAAAACATATAGTAATGGCTTCTTCTAGTCCATGAAACGCCTGAATATTTATCTAATTTAACTATATTACCATAATATTTCTTTAAAGAATCAATTGTTAAATTATCCATGTATTCTTTAGTTATTGTTCCACCATTATCAACAAGTTTATAAAATTCTTGTTCCATTTTGCCTTCACGAACAGCACCAAACAAGTTTGAATTAATTACCCCAATAATATTTGAAAGCCCCATAAGTTTTTCTTCTTTACTTTTAGCATTCTTAACTAGATATGATGAAAGTAAACATTCATTCGTAAGGGATGCAACTTCACTAACTAAAGATGTAACATTACGATATATTACAGGATTATTATCTTTAACAAATTGATGATGTACATTATGTCCACCTTCATGAGCAATGGTTGAAATGCTTGATAAATCTCCATTATAACTCATCAAAATACGGGAATTAGTAGTACTAGTTGAAAATGAATATCCACCAGAGCATTTTCCTTTATAAGGCATATAATCAATATAATGATTGTCAAATATTTTTTGAAATTTTTCTTGATATTCTGGCCCTAATACTTTAATAGAATTAAAAACTAAATCTTTTGCTTCTTCTACGGTATATTCCCTTGCACCTTTTACTACATCTAAATTTAAATCATAAAGATGTAATATATTTAACTTATGTAATTTTTTAAATAATTTAAGATATCTTTGATAAGATGAAATATTTCCTTCTACATTTTTAACTAAGGATTCATATGCTTCATTAGGCATATTATTATTAAACAATTTATTATCCCAACTATTTTTATATTTATGAAGTATAGCATTAGTACTCTGACTTTTAACAAACGCATTTAAAAGTCCGGCAGATATATCCCCATATTGATCTAATACTTTTGAATATTGTCTATATATTTTTTTACGTATATTTGTATTTTTGCTTTTTATTAATTTTGAATAGTTAGTTGAAGTTATTTGAGTTACATGGTTATCTATTTTTACTTTACCATAATCATGAGCACTATTTAACATAGTTGAAGATAAATCATCAAAATGGTTCATTGAAGAATCTAAAAGAGTAATAATTTTTTCATTTTCTTCATTTAAAATATGTGACTTCGCACGATAAATTTTATCTAATAAATCTTTATAAAAACATAAATTTTTATTTTTAAATAAAGCAGTATACTCTTCTTTAGATAAATTTAATAATTCAGGAGCAAAAAAGGATACTTTGCTTTCATATAAAGCCATTAAATTCTCCGCTTTACTTTTATTTTCAATTGATGAACTAACTCCTAATTCTTGATCATTCATTAAATAAGCGTAAACATAAAGATTTTCAACCATAATCATAATTTCTTCATCTAATTTAAGATATTCATATAGCTTATCAGGTTTATTAATTTTACCTTTATAATCATCTATTTTATCAATAAGTTTAATACATTTATCGTATGTTTTATTAAATTCTTTATTGCTCGAAAAATACTCTTTTAAATCCCATTTATATTTGTCTGGCACTTCATTTCTTGACTTGTATATTTTCATTAATCCTCCATTAATTCAAGAAAATAAGTTCTAGAAATCTAGAACTTAATTTCTCTAATTATTATCTACAAATTCAGCTTCTTCTGCTTCTCCGTTATTGTCAGAATTGTTATTAGCATTATTTTGATTTGCTTTAGCAGCTTCTTCATATATTTTAGAAGCTAGTGCCATTGCCTTTTCATTTAAAGCTTTAGTTTTATTTTTAATATCTTCTATATCGGTACCTTCTAAGGCTTTCTTTAAGTCAGCAATTAAATCTTCAGCATCTTTTTTATCGCTGTCAGATACTTTATCTTTTAAATCAGTTAGAGCTTTTTCAGTAGCAAAGATAGTACTATCTGCTTCATTTCTAGCATCTGCTTCTTCTTTACGTTTTTCGTCTGCTTCTTTGTTAGCTTCTGCTTCCTTCATCATTTTATCAATCTCTTCATCAGTTAAATTGGTATTAGAAGTAATTGTAATTGATTGTTCTTTATTAGTACCTAAATCTTTAGCTTTAACATTTACAATACCATTAGCATCTATATCAAATGTTACTTCAATTTGTGGAATTCCCCTTGGTGCTGGTGGAATATTAGTCAATTGAAATCTTCCTAAAGTCTTATTATCAGCTGCCATTGGTCTTTCACCTTGTAATACATGAATATCTACCGCAGGTTGATTATCTACCGCAGTTGAGAATACTTGGCTCTTACTTGTAGGTATTGTTGTATTTCTTGGAATTAATACTGTCATTACATCACCTAAGGTTTCAATACCAAGTGATAAAGGTGTTACATCTAATAATACTAAGTCATCAACTTCACCAGTTAAGACACCACCTTGAATAGCTGCACCCATTGCTACTACTTCATCAGGGTTAACACTCTTATTTGGTTCTTTTCCAAGTTCTTTTTTAACTAGTTCTTGAATATATGGAATTCTAGTTGAACCACCAACTAAAATAACTTCGTCTATATCACTTGCTTTAAGATTAGCATCTTTTAATGCTTTTCTTACTGGTTCTAAAGTAGAATCAAATAAATCACGGCATAAATCTTCAAATTTAGCTTTTGTTAAGTTAATATCCATATGAACTGGACCATCTTCGCTTTGAGATATAAATGGTAAGTTAATATTAGTAGTGCTCATACCAGATAAGTCTTTTTTAGCTTTTTCAGCAGCATCTTTAACTCTTTGCATTGCCATTTTATCTTTAGATAAATCAATACCAGTTTCCTTTTTAAATTCAGAAACTAAATAATCCATAACTATTTTATCAAAGTCATCTCCACCTAAATGGTTATTACCACTAGTAGATTTTACTTCAAAGACTCCATCACCTAATTCTAGAATAGATACATCAAATGTACCACCACCAAGGTCATAAACTAAAATAGTTTGTTGCTTATCTTGTTTATCTAAGCCGTAAGCAAGAGATGCCGCAGTTGGTTCATTAATAATTCTTTCTACTTCAAGTCCTGCTATTTTACCAGCATTTTTAGTTGCTTGTCTTTGAGCATCATTAAAATACGCTGGAACAGTAATAACTGCTTTAGTAACTGGTTCTCCTAAATAACTTTCAGCATCTTTCTTGAGTTTCATTAAGATTTTTGCACTAATTTCTTCTGGGGTATACTTCTTACCATCTGCTTCTACTTTTTCACTAGTTCCCATTAATCTCTTAATAGAAGAAATAGTATTTTCTGGATTAGTTACAGCTTGTCTTTTAGCGGTAACTCCAACTAATTCTTCTCCTTTTTTAAAGGCTACTACTGATGGAGTTGTACGGTCTCCTTCTGGATTAACAATAACTTTTGGTTCTCCACCTTCTAATACAGCGACACAACTATTTGTTGTACCTAAATCAATTCCTATAATTTTACTCATATTTAATCATTCCTTTCATTTATATCAGGCATTTTGCCTATTCTTCGAGTAATTTTTATATTTATTCATTAACCTTAACCATTGCTGGTCTTATAACTTTATCTTTATACATATAACCTTTTTGAAGTACTTCAAGTACTACTCCTGCAGGTTTATTTTCATCTTTTTCAGTTAAAACCGCTTGATGATAAGTAGGATCAAATTCAACTCCCTCAGCAACTATTTCTTTAACTTCACATTTATTTAAAATATTTATTAAATTCGTATAAATCATTTTAAATCCTTCTAAGAATCTGCTAAGTTCATCAGTTAAATCTGGGGTGTCCATTTTAATAGCTCGTTCAAAATTATCTACAATTGGAAGTAAATCCGTAACTAATCCTTCATTAGCATATTTTAAATATGTACTAAGTTCATCTTCTTTGCGCTTTTTAAAGTTAATCATTTCTGCACTAATTCGCATGTTTTTAGCCTTTTCTTCATTTAAGGCTTCGGTTAATTTTTGATTTAACTCTTCTAATTTATCATGTTTTTCGTGTTTTTCATGTTTTTTCTTTTCTACCTTTTGATTTGTTTGTTCTTTTTTTATTTCTAATTCTTTATTTTCCATAAATTACCTTTCTATGTAAGTCTTTAAATAATTTAAGAGTGATACTACTTTGTCATATTCCATTCTTTTTGGCCCAATAACAGCAATAGTACCTTCTTCACCACCTGCATTATAACTTGTTTTAATAACTGTTACATTATCATCAAATTCATTTTCTTCTCCAATAAAGATATTAATTTCTTTATCATCAGTTTCTATTTTTTTAACAAGTTCAATATTTTCAAGTTTACCAATAATTCCTTTTATCTTATCTGGTTCATCATATTCAGGCTGTTTTAAAATATTAGTTTTGCCGCCAAAAAACACATCACTATTTTGCATTGTAAAGTCATTAAATGCATCATAGAAGAATTTCATTACACTATCATATTCTTTAATTTTTTCAATAATAACTGGCTTAATTTCATATTCTAATTTTTGATTTATTTCAGATAATTTAGTACCAATTAATGATTTATTTATAATTTCACAAGCTTTAACTATATCACTAATACTAATACTATCTGGAATTACAGACTGATTATTTTCAACGTGGCCTGTATTAGTAACTACTACTGCGACAACTTTTCTATCATCAATTGGTACTATACTAATATGTTTTAAAGTATTATTATCCGATTCTTTACCTAAAACAACACTAGTATAATTAGTTATATCACTAATTATTTCCATGCATTTAATAATAGCATCAGAAGTTGCTAAGTTCTTGTTATCTAAAATAGTTTGAAGTTTATTCATCTCACTATTAGTTATTTCTTTTTGCTGCATTAGATTTTGAGCATAATATTTATAGCCAGCTTCACTAGGAACTCTACCACTAGATGTATGAGTTTTTTCTAAATACCCTAATGTTTCTAAATATGCCATATCATTTCTAATTGTAGCGCTAGAACACTTTAATTTTTTAACTAATGACTTTGAACCTACAGGTTTAACTGTATCAATATATGTTTCTACAATTAACCTTAACAATTCTTTTTGACGATTATTCACACCATCACTTCCTTTTAGCACTTTCAACATTCAAATGCTAATATCATTATAATATTATGCTTAGCACTTGTCAATATATGAGTGCTAATTTTTAGAAAATTTGTCAAAAGAAAAAATTAGCTTGCGCTAATTACTTATTAAGTAGCATTTCTTCATGTAAATATAGCTTATATAGTTCATCACTCATAGTATATAAAATATCAGCAATTTTTTTATCATAAGTAAATTCTTTTTCCATATTATCAGCAAACATAATATTATCACTCATAAAAATATTATAAATATTATTATAAGAACTATTAATACCTTTAAAATTATTAAACATGATTAAATAAATTTTTTTATTTGAAGTTGATTCTAAGAAATTAATAATACCTAAATCATCATCAATATTACGTCCATTTAAATTAAAATCTATTAAAACAATATTATTATTACTTTCAAATATTAAGTAGCTTCTAACGTTATTAATACTTTTATTAAAAAAGTCTAATAAATTATAATTATCATTACTTTTAATAATTGAATTAATCATATTATTAATAAAATCTTTACTATATTCATATTGCCATAAATGATAAATTGAGTAAGGATTTAGTAAACTTATATTCCTCATTTTAATCTCCTTTCCAGATAACCATTTAGTCCCTCTACTATTTATATTACCGATAAAACATTAATTTCCTTTTTTTATTTTACAATTTATTTTAAAAAAATTAAACTTTACATATTTATTGTAAATAAAAAGACTATATATTTATAATATAATCTTAATTATATAAAACAAAGTTTCCTATCCATGTTCCTGACATTTGTATCAAATCAGTGTGAACATTAAGCAGCAATAATAATATTGACACCATCTTTAATAATTATACAATAAATGAATATTTTCATAATCACTATTATTAAGTTTTTAAAGTAAAATATCCCGGATTAGAAACTCCTCCATCTATATGAGCATAATTTCTACTAATTCTATTTGAATCATAAGTAGTTCCACTACCGCCTACTATAGCAGTTGAATTTTCAAATACATAATCATCACCTGAAACCTCAGGCACAAGTCTAAAATTATTAGATGCATATATTGTTACTAAGTTTGGTGAGTCTGCAAACATTCTATTTACTCCACCCTTAGATGGTATATTTGATGTGTTAAAGGAACTTATATCCAAAATTGAAGCATTACAGTGTGCAAACATATATGTCATATTAGTTACGTTTGAAGTATCTAAATATGATAAATCTAGACTTGTAGCGTAGCTGGAACTAAACATATATGTCATGTTTGTTACGTTTGATGTATCTAAATATGATAAGTCTAAACTTGTAGCATGGCTAGCCCTAAACATAGATGCCATATTTGTTATATTTGACGTATCAAATGTACTTAAATCAATACTAGTAGCAGCGCTTTCATAAAATAAGGAAGCTAATGTGGTAATTTTTTCTCCATTAATGCTTACCCTTGGAGCAGTTGTTATTGGAGCAGTTGAAGATGGGTCAGCTAATGATACCACCCAACCATTATCATTATAAGAATAATTATAAATTCCTTCAGTAAAATTGGTTCCGATTTTTGGAGTCTCAGTTTCACTAAAAATAGGATCACTTATAACACCATTTTCGATTAATGATTCATATTCATTTCCAAAATAGCTTACAACACTTATATTATTCCCCATAAAGTTAATTGTTCCTCCAGTACAAATAGTTGTAAAATCTTCTTCTGAGAAATAGCTTGAATATTCAGAAAAGTACTCCTTACATGCTGTTTCATTTACAGTTGCATCTTGAAGTTGTTTAAAGGTTACTAAATCGCTATGAGACTCAATAGTATTTATTTGAGCATTAAATACAGCATTTTGATTATAGTTTTGATTTTTTCCAGTATCTTTGAAGAATATCTTCAATTCATATATGTGCGTATCTCCATCAGATTGGCTAAAGTGCCCAGTTCCAATTCTAAAAAACCTATCATGACCTACTATTGATTTTGATGTTATATCTGATATCTTCGAACCATTATCACCAATTCCAGTCAAGCTTAATATTAATTCACCTTTTTTAAAAGTATTAGTTGAAATATTAAAGCCTAATTCATAATACATATCTTGATCAGTAGTATTATATCCTGTAAGAGTTATTTTTTTTTGTTATCCATGCTTCTTTTCTTGGATAGATATTACTAATGCTAATAGTATTATTATCTTCTGAATAATGTATTTCCATCCTACCAGATGTCACACTAATTGTACTAGTAGAATTTTTCCCTATAATTCTAGCACTAAAGTACGCATATGTTACTCCAATTAACATTAGCATTAGTGCTATAACACTTACAATTATTATATTTTTTTCTTTTCTATACATTTTAATCATCCTATATTTTATATAATTATATTATAATCAAAATTTAAATTCAATAAAAAGCTTAGCAATACATTGCCAAGCTTATACAGTCATTAACTCTTGCTCTTTAACTTTACTCTTTTCATCAATTATTTTATTATATTCATTAATTAAATCCTGAATATCATCATAATAAGAATTAGTTTCATCTTCAGGAAGTTCTTGTCTTTTTATATTATTTCTGGCATCTTCTCTGGCATTACGTAAAGCTATTTTAGTTTCTTCTGCAATAGATTTTACTTGTTTAACATATTCTTTTCTCTTTTCTTCAGTAAGTTCAGGAATAGTTAAAATTATCATTTCACCATTATTAGTTGGCGTAATTCCTAAATTAGCTTCATTAATAGCTCTTTCAATATCTTTTAATATTCCTCTATCAAATGGTTTAATAAATAATTGTCTTGCTTCTGGAACAGTAATATTAGCTAAACTTTGAAGTGGTGTTGGAGCCCCATAGTATTCTACCATAATACCATTTAGCATAGCAGGATTAGCACGCCCAGCTCTTACATTTAAAAATCTTGATTCCATTGCAGAAATTGCATTTTTCATTTTAGTTTCAGTTTCATTTAATATATCCATATTATTCCTCTTTCTTAATATTATTATACATTATATTTTAAGTAAAGCAAGAGTTAAAAATGCTAATAGCATTCCAATTACAACTACAGCTTCAATAATAGTTACTGCACTAATAACTCCATCACTATTAATTGGTTTAATACGTAATGTTCTAGTTTTATTTTCCTTTTCAGCAGCTAATTTTTTATTATTTTTATCTTCAATAATTCGATAGTAATTTAAAACATTCTTAGTTTTTTCACCATCTAAATAACGTTCACCATCAAAATATGATATATATAAATCTATAGCGTTTTGTGTATCATAATCAATTTCATCTTTTTCCATTAAATCTATTAAACTACTAGCTTTAATATCAAGATTTTTTAATTCTTCTAAAGACAAATTATCCCCATCATATAACCTTGATATATATTCAATAAACATATCTAAACTCATAATTCATATTCTCCTTTATTCAATAACTATATATGGATCATTTGCTGTCCCAGATCCAATTACGTTTACTGATGGAAGTAATGCAATTGCTGGTCTTAAAGCAATACTATCATCATTAACATTCGTAGTAGTTAAAACGCCATTACGATTAACAATCCACATAAATGCATTACTACCATTAAAATATGCAGGGCTAATAGTCCAATAACGATTACTTTGGGCATTTTGATATAAATAATAAGTATTATTCGTCCCACTAGCATTAGCATTAGAACCTGCAAAGACTACTTCATCGGCAGTTAGTAAACCTATTTTATAACCCTTTAAATTAGAAAATGAAGTAAACTTAGAAATAGCATTGTCTCCTCCACCGCATGAAAGAGTTGGATTAGAACTTGTATATGGATTAATTCTCATAGATGTTTGATAATAAGAAGCATCATTTTTTACACCCGTACCTCTTAGATTTTGTAACCCATTAGGATTATAAGATACTGAAGCTACTACTCTTTTATCATTACACCATATCACATCAGCTAATAACTTTTTCTCATTATTAGAAAATTTATTGTCATACCATCCTTTTAATCTTGTCAAAATTGTACTATCTTTATTATTTAAATGATTTTCTGAATAATCATTAGAATTTGCTTTATCACTATACATATAACCAATATAACTATTATAGGCAGAATTTAAATTAAACACTGTTGTACTGGAAACATTATTATACTTAGCAAAGGCAAAACTAGAACTATTAATATTACAAGAATCATCATTAGCATTATATAGGACTAATTTTATTGAACCATTCCCTGTTATTCTTACTATTCGCCAGCACATATTAGCAAATACTAAATAATTATTTTGAACATTTCCTCTGTAATAATAACTTAAACCACTATCATCCATAGTTGTTGCTATAACATTTTCACTTGCATTAGATAAACTAATACCTGGAACTGTTACTGCATTAGAAACATTACTATTATTTTCGCCAAGAAGTATTCTTCTAATATTTTTAGTTTCATAATTAGTTTCTTGCTGATAAAATGAAAATTTAGTTTCAGAATTTTCCTTAGTTTTAACTATAACAGTTCTTTCAGCACTATTATTAATATAAACATCATTTTTAATTTTATTTAAATAATTTATTGTACTTCCATCAAATAAAAGAATTATATTATCATCAAATACATCCCTTAAAGTCCTAGTTATATAATATATTTTTTCTATATTTAAATTTAAAAATATATTTATTTCTTCAGTATCTAATACAGTTGATTCACTACATGTTATAGCTTCACCTAAAATACCACAGTCCCTTTTTAAATAATAATTACCTAGTCTATATATTTCTACATAATATGGTGTATCAATATTAGATGCATATTCATAAATCTTATAGTTATTAATTTGATATGCAATATAAGTATTTGTAGCACTATCACTATTACTATTTTGAGTTCTTTTCATTATTAATACATAAGATGTATATAATGATATTAACCCTAAGGCAAGAATGCTCATAACAATAATAGTTTCTATCATAACAAAACCTTTATTATTTCTTATTTTCATTTTATCACCTACTGTACCACATATGGATCATTAATAGTACCAGCACCTGTAACTAATGTATTAGCATTAAGAGCTATAGATGGACGAATACTAATAGTATTATTAACATTTGCATTAGTTGAGTTTAATCTACCAACATTATTTACATAATAAATAAATGCATTTGTATTAAAATATCTTGGGGTCAATGTCCACCATGATAAAGATGCCCCTTGAAGTAAATACGAACTTGCTGGATTATTAGTATTGTTATTGCCACTAAGGCCGGCATACGCTACTTCATCGGCGGTTAAAATTCCAACTTTATACCCTTTTAAAGAGCCATTACCATTAATAGTATCAGAGCCAGTGAATTTAGATAGTTTTTTTGTTGTATCATTAGATGATGGACATATTAGTGAAGGAGGATTATTTGTTGGATCATTTCCTCTTTTTTCACCTAAATAATAAGTAGTATTTCTACCATAACCATTATAAAGGGAGGTATTAATAGATTTGTCATTGCACCAAATAACATCAGCAAGTTTATTCTTTTGCTCATTAGAAAATGCACCATCATACCAAACTTTTAATTTTTGAAGTATAGTACTATCATTAGTATTAGTATGAGTTTGAGTATAATTTGTTCCATTAACATTATACATAAAACCAATATAGGTATTACTATTAGAATTAGCATTATATGCACTTAAAATAGGTTGACTATTTTCCATAATATAGCCTGAATTATCCGAAATATTACAATTGCTATTATTATTATTATAAAGTATTAATTTTATGGCACCATTACCAGTAATTCTTACTATTCTCCAGCATTTACCAGCAAATAATAAATAGTTGTTATCCACAGTTCCTCTAAAATAATAGCTGATTCCATAATCATCTTGTGTAGTACGTAATCCTTCATCTCTTATAGATACATCTACTCCCGGAATAGTATAATTATTCTTATTATCATAGCCATTACCAATAATTTTATTAACTAAAGACATATCTTCATAACAAGTACTAGTTGAAATACGATATGGATTAGATGAGCTTCCACTACCACCTATTATTTTTATATTATTAGGAATAGTTATTACTAATCTAACATTCATATTATCACCAGTATTATATGTACTTATATTACTGTCTGCTAGAACTGCAGATATATATTCATTTAATGATATAGTATCACTACTTGGCTCATTAAAAGTATATTTTTCAACATTATTACCATTAACTAGTAAATAATCGATACTATTATTAGCATTATCAACATTTACTATAGATTTTAACATTCTTATGGTACTAACGTTATTTTTAATAATTGTATATAAATCATCATGTGATAATATTCTTGTAGTTTTAGATAAACATGCATTATGAAATGATTGAACATTATTTTTTATATAATCAATATCATCATTAGAAAATATTATTGCAGAAGATACTAATTCTGTAACTCCATTACTATTATTAAAAACTATCCAATCTACATCTTTAGTATCAACTAATGAAGTAGATAAATCTAATGTTACAAAAGAACCAATATCTATATTTCCAACAATTTTTTCAGCAATATCATTTCTAATATTTTCATTAGCCTTATTTAATAAATTTTTATTATGCATACTAATACCAATATAGCTTAATAAGACAGCACAAAATATTAAAAAGAAAGAATATATTAACGTTGTAGCAATAAAACCTTTTTTCATTTATACTCTCCTATTCTATAAATATTATATAACATAATAATAGAAATTTAAAGACTTAATTAAATGTAAAAACCTACTTATTTAAAGTAGTTTCATCATCAATTTCACTCATTTCTTTAGTAGCCATTAAATCTTTAAGTGCATCATCTACACTAGTTGGTTCAATGTCTTCATCAATTAATGAATTTTGAATTTTAGGAGTATTATTTACTTCTAAATTAGTATCTTTAGACTTATTCTTTTTATTCTTTCCTTTATAGAAGAATATAAAATATGCTGCTACTCCTATAATAAGTGTACTAATTACACCAATTATAATAATAAGTTTTATATTATTATTCTTTTTAGGTAGTTCTGTTTTTTCAATCTTAGGGGTTACAGCAGTAGTATTTTCTTCATCTGGAACAAAGTCTTCTCTAGTAACGGTAATATTATAGATTTTTTTCTCTTCAGTTTCTGTGCTAGTAACTGTAACTGTAATTACATTTTCACCAACTGATAAGCTATCATTTCCCTTTATGCTAACATCGGCATTAGAATCTTCTGGGGTAGCTACAACAGTTAATTTTTCAGTAGAATATGGTACTGTTGCGGTATAATCCAATTTAGATTTATCAAATTTTTCTTTTATTTCATATCCATCAATTTTTAAATCTGCTAGTAGATTTGATCCATCAGTAGTAGCACCACGATATATTATGAATTTATAAACTTTTTTATCTTTACCATCTTCTGAAGTAAATGTATACGTAGCTTCATTTTTTCCAATAACTAAGTTTAACTTATTCATAGCGTTATCTACTGGAGTACATCCTAAAGTACACTCTACTTCCATTTGAACACCACTTTGTTCAAATTGTGGAGATATGGTAACTTGTTTAATAGTATCTTTACTAATATATATTTTATATTCTGTTATATCTTTAGAAAAAGCTGGTTTTAATGTTGCATTATTATTAAGTTTAATTCCCTTTAATTCAGCACTTGTATTTAAAGCTCTAGTTGTAGTTGTTACCTCTTTTTTTAAAGTAACATTTAAAGGCTTAACTTCATATTCTAATTCTTTAACTTCTTCGTCTTTATGTTTTACTTTAATATTTTTAATACCAATTTGAGCTGTACCATCCTCTGATGAAATATTTGTAACATTAAATGACATAACTGTACCATCTATAAAATCTTTAGCATTATACAATTGGGCTGTACCAGCTTTATAAACTTGGGCATATCCATTTTCATTTTCGACGGCGCTAATAGTTAATAATTCACTATTAAAGTCTAAATCAAAAGAAATATTTTCCAATTCTTCAGATTCATCCAATTTTAAATTTACATATACTTTTATATTATTCTTTTCATTAATTACTAATTTATCATCAGTTTTAAGTTCTAGAGTTGCAGCATTTACTATTGTAGCAAAACTTAAACTAGTTAGTATTCCAAATAAAAAATATTTTATTTTCATTTAACAACCTCTTTTACTATAAACATTGTATCATAAATCATATTTTTTTCAAGTATCTATTAATAATATTAATTTTGTATAAGAAATAGAACTATACGCTCATATATAGTTAGCCATGTTTTTGTAGAACTTGTAACCAATATGCTTAAATATAATGAAGTTAAATGGCATATGTTATTCCTACCATAAGTAATACTAATGCAAATATTGAAAATGCTGCTATTAATCTATTTCTTTTTTCCATAGAAAAATCACACCTACTCTATAGTGTGATTATACAACAATTATTAACTATCATACAAGTATTATTATATCATCTTATTTAATATTTCATTCATAACATATATTTTTTCTGGATTAATATAAATATAACCATTTTTATAGATCAAATCTTTATTACGTACTAATGGCTTAATAGGAAATACTTCTTGCATATTAACATCATATTTATCAAAAAATTCTTGTAAGTTTATACCTTCCATTTTTCTTAAGCCAAGCATTACCTCATATTCCATTACTTCTCTTTTAGATAATAATGCTTCACTGGCATGATATTTACCTTCTGTATATTCTTTAATATTGCGAGTATTATCATATCTAAATCCATTTATATAGCCAGATGCTCCAAGACCAAAACCAAAGTATTCTTCGTTATTCCAATATGCTAAATTATGTTTAGATTCATAATTTTTAGTAGCAAAGTTAGAAACTTCATAATGATTAAATCCTTTAGATGCTAATTTTTTGCAAATGTATTCATACATTTTTACTTCTAAATCTTCTGATATATTTTGAATATTTGCTATTTTGATTTTAGTATGATCTTCAATAATTAATGAATAAGTACTAATATGATTAGGATTTAATTTTAAGAATAACTTAACATCCTTCTTTAAGACTTCTAAAGTTTCTCCAGGAATACCATACATTAAATCAAGATTAATATTATTTATACCATAATATCTTAATAGATTCATTTTAGTTCTAATATCATCAAAATCAGCGCATCTTTCCATAAATTTAAGTTTTTCTTTATTAAAAGATTCTACTCCTAT
The DNA here is from genome assembly GCA_902783555.1 of uncultured Erysipelotrichaceae bacterium. Lineage (GTDB taxonomy): Bacteria > Bacillota_I > Bacilli_A > RF39 > UBA660 > CAG-533. The sequence goes on along the minus strand of CACZRB010000073.1, from coordinate 11,849 downwards.
ACTTATTCGATTAATACCATTAGATGCTAATTTTTTAACTAAGAATTCATTTATATCATCTGGATTACATTCAAATGTAAATTCATAATTATCGGCTAATTTAAATATTTTAATAATATTAAATAATTTATCTAGTAAATCAAAATCTAAACTTGAAGGAGTACCTCCTCCAATATATAAAGTATTAATTTCTTCATCTTCATAGTATTCTTCTATTTCTTTCTTTAAATTATCTAAATATGTATTTGCAATATTCTTATCATAAAACATTTTGCAAAAATCACAGTAAGAACAAATACTTTTACAGAAAGGGATATGAATATAAACATGATTCATTACTACGCACCTACCATATTAATATTATCATAATTTAATAAAGAGCACAATTAAGTTCATGATCATTTATAACTCCTATGGCTTGTAAATAAGAGTAGATAATTGTACTTCCCACAAACTTCATTCCACGCTTTTTTAAATCAATACTTATTTCATCTGATAAACTAGAAGTAGTTTTAAAATTATCATCAACATTTTTAATAATTTTGTTATTTGTAAAATGCCATATATAATTTGAAAAAGAGCCATATTCTTTTTGAATATTCATAAAGATTCTAGCATTATTAATAGCAGATATAATTTTCAATTTATTTCTTATTATATTAGGATTATTCATAAGATTAATAATTTTTTCTTCATTATAATTAGCAACCCTTTTATAATCAAAGTTATCAAAAGATTCTCTAAAACTTTCTCTTTTATTTAAGATACATTCCCAAGAAAGCCCAGCCTGAAAGCTCTCTAATACTAGCATTTCAAATAAATATCTATCAGAATAAGAAGGAACTGCCCATTCCTTATCATGATATTCTATATATAGGGGATTATTTAAGTTTACCCATTTACATCTCATATTAACCTAATTTATCTCCATTTTGGGCTGGTTTATCAGGAGTTATTAAAATTACTCCACCTTCACTATAAGTTCCTAGTACTAAAACTTCACTCATAAAGTCAGCAATTTGTCTAGGAGGAAAATTTACAACAGCTAAAACTTGTTTGCCAATTAAATCTTCTGGTTTATATAGATTTGTAATTTGAGCAGATGTTTTTTTAATACCTATTTTACTACCTAAATCTATTTTCAATTGATAAGCAGGCTTTTTAGCCTTTTCAAAAACTTTAGCCTCTATAATAGTGCCTACCCTAATGTCTAATTTTAAAAAATCTTCAAAACTTGCCATAATCCTCCTAATTATTACTTAAAACAGATAAGAATGCTTCTGGTGGTACTTCAACAGATCCTACCATTTTCATACGTTTTTTACCTTCTTTTTGTTTTTCTAATAGTTTTCTTTTTCTTGTAACATCTCCACCATAACATTTAGCTAAAACATTTTTCTTCATGGCGCTTATAGTTTCGCGAGCTATTACCTTAGAACCTAAAGATGCTTGAATAGGTACTTCAAATAATTGCCTTGGAATTAGAGTTCTAAGTGATTTAGTTATTTGCATACCACGTGAATATGCTGCATCTTTATGAACTATTATACTAAGAGCATCAACTACTTCTCCATTAATTAGAATATCCATTTTAACTAAATTACTAACTTTATAATCTGATAATTCATAATCAAATGATGCGTAACCTTTAGTATAGCTTTTTAATTTATCAAAGAAATCATAAACTATTTCAGCTAGTGGAAGCTCATAAATTATATTAACTCTAGTACTATCAATATATTCAGTTGTTTTATATATCCCACGTTTATCTTGACATAATTCCATAATTGGTCCTATATATGAACTTGGTACTAAAATACTTGCTTTTACGAATGGTTCACTAATACTTTCTATTTTAACTTTATCTGGCATTTCACATGGATTATCTACTTCTATTTCTTCTCCATTAGTTAAAGTAACTTTATAAATAACTGAAGGACTAGTAGCTATAATATCTATATTAAATTCTCTTCTTATTCTCTCTTCAATAATATCCATATGTAAAAGTCCTAAAAAGCCACAGCGAAAACCAAAGCCTAAAGCTTCACTAGTTTCTGGTTCAAAGACAAGAGATGCATCATTTAATTTTAACTTTTCTAAAGCTTCTTTTAGGGCTTCATATTTATTTGGTTCAATTGGATATATTCCACTATAAACCATTGGCTTCATTGCTTTATAACCAGAAAGTGGAGTATCTGCTCTATTTTCTTTAGTTGTAATGGTATCTCCAACTCTTACGGTATCTATTGTTTTAATACTACCTGAAACCCAACCTACTGACCCAGTAGATAATTTATCAATTAGTTTTTCTTTAGGAGTATTTACGCCCATTTCTACTACTTCATATTCAGCACCAGTACTCATCATAATAAGCATATCTCCACGTTTTATTTCACCAGATTTAACGCAAACTGACGCTATAACGCCACGATATGAATCAAAATAAGAATCAAAAATAAGGGCTCTTGTTTTATTATCTATATACTCTTTAGGTGGATTTATTCTTTCAATTATAGCATCTAATAATTCAGGTACCCCTTCTCCAGTTTTACCAGATACTAAAAGAATTTCATCTTCTCTAAATCCTAAAACATCCATAATTTCTTTTTTAACTTTAGGAACATCAGCATTAGGTAAATCAATTTTATTAATAACGGGAATTATATTTAAATCATTATTTAAAGCTAAATATAGATTAGCAAGAGTTTGAGCCTCAATTCCTTGAGCAGCATCTACTACTAAAAGAGCTCCATCACAAGCAGCTAGTGAACGAGATACTTCATAACTAAAATCGACATGGCCTGGAGTATCAATTAAATGAAGAGTGTATCCTTTATAATGTAGTTCAACAGCATTTAATTTAATTGTAATACCTCTTTCTCTTTCCAAATCCATACTATCTAGTATTTGATCTTTCATCTCTCTTTTATCTATAGCACCTGTTATTTCTAATATACGATCAGCTAAAGTACTTTTACCATGATCAATATGCGCTATAATACAAAAATTTCTTATATGATCCATTTAAATCACTTCCATAAATACAATTCTATCAAAAAAATAAATTTTAATAAAGAAAAATTAAAGGTTATCCCTTTCTAAAAACTTAAAAAAATGTAAGGATTAACATGCATTTTGAATAAAGTAATTAATTTTCATTAAAAATTATTTTTATATTTCATCAAGAGAGTTCATTAATAGAAAATCTTTTAATTTTATATGTTCAACTGTACTTGTAGAATAATCAATTTCATCATTAGTAATAATTATTTTTTTATGCGCATTATCTAAATTATTAAACGCAGAAAACTCTCTTTCATAAGTTTTTTCATTTTCTACACTATAAGCAACTTGAATATAATATTCTTTACCATCTTTATACGCAACAAAGTCTATTTCCTTATCATCATTCTTGTTTAAGACTTTTAAACTATAATTCATATATAATAATTCATTATATACAATATTTTCTAAATTATGAGATAAATCATAACGATTATTCAAACTTCTTAATGAATTAAAAGATACATCTTCATCATAAATTTTAAAATAATATAATAATTCATTTTTTGTTTTAGTTGAATATGGATTAATCTTATTAATAACAAAAGCTTTTTCTAAATAGCCTAAATATTTAATAATTGTATTAATTGACCCATTTACATTTTCATTTTTTAAGTAAGTTTCAATTGATCTTGAAGAAAAAATTCTAGAATTAGACACAAGAACATAGTTCACTATTCTTCTAAATAATTCTTCATTTTTAATATTAAACCTTAGTATTAAATCTTTAACAATTATTGACTCATTTAAATCATTTAAATAAGTTATCATATCATTTTGATTAAATTCAAATCTTTTTGGGAATCCGCCCCATATTAAATAATCAGTTATGGATACATCTTTATTTAACTCTTTAGCATAAGCAAGTATTTCTTTATAAACGAATGGTCTTATTCTAAAAGATACATATCTACCACTAAAAGCGTCAGTATATTCCTTTGAAAGAATTTTAGAATTCGAACCTGTTATAAAAACAGAATTATCATATAATCTTAAAGTCTTTATAGCTTTTTCCCAATCTTTAACCTCATGGATTTCATCAAAGAATAAATAACATTTTCCATCTTTTTTATTATTTTCAACATATTCAAGAAGTTTATTACAATCAAATATATTTGATTTAATACGTTCATCTTCAAAATTTAAATATATAATATTATTACTTTGTTTTTTTATTTCTTTCATAATTTGCTCCAAAATAATTGATTTACCACATCTACGTACTCCAACAATAATTTTTATTAAATCAGAATCATAAAAACCTCTAATTTGTGCAAGATAATGTTCACGCTTAATCATAAATCTATTCACCTCTAAATTAATTATAGTGAACAATTTTATCAAAGTCAATAAAATTGTTCAGTCAAGTGAACGATTTTTACATTTTTAGCAAAATTGTTCACTTGAATATATAAACTTTAAAAAATAGTCCACCCAAGTGAACTATTTCTTTTTAATTATTAAACTGTATACTTCTTCAAAAGAAGAAACATAAATTATATTTAATTCTTTTAATATAAATTCTGGAATATCATCTTCATCTACTTTATTATCTAAAGGGACAAATAACATTTTAATACCATTATTATATGCAGTTATAACTTTATCTCTAAGACGAGCAACTTTTAATATTCTTCCATATAAATCTAATGAACCTAAAAAAGCTATATCAGAAGGTATTTGTTTATTACTAAATAAACTACATAAACTCATAGCAACTCCAAGAGAACCACTTGAACCATCAAGTTTAAATTTATGAGTATCAAAATGAATATGAATTCCATTAGTACTCTTTTTATAATCCATATAATTATTCGATTTTAAATAACTTTGAACTACTTTAATAGAATCTCTTAATTCTTCTCCAATATTACCAGTAATATTAGAATCATACATCATTGGTACCATAATAGAAGATATTTTAATTAATGATCCTCCTAAAGGAGATACTCCAATTATATTAGCTTCTCCGACTAGATTATGTGGCTCTTTATAAATAAACTTTGGCTTTCCAAGTATTTCTTTTAAATTAGGTTCTTCTTTAATATTATGAATAATCATATACCTAATTATATCATCTAATGTTCTTTCTAATTCACGAACACCTGGTTCACTAGTATATTCTTTTATTAAAGATAAAACTTCATCATCAGTAAGATTTATTTTTCTTATACCATATTTTTTACAAATATCTGGAATTAAATAGTTTACTGCAATTTCTTTTTTATCAAAAACTGTATAATTATCTAATGTAATAATTTCTAATCGATCTCTTAAAACAGCTGGTATACCATCTATATCATTAGCAGTTAAGATAAATAATACATTAGATAAATCAAAAGGTTCTTCAATATAATTATCAATAAATTCTTTATTTAAATTAGGATCTAATATATCTAATAGAACACTAGCAGGATCTCCTTTATAATCCTTTACCATTTTATCTACTTCATCAATTAAGATAACAGGATTATTATTTCCACATTTTATTAAAGCCTCAATTATTTTTCCTGGTGCTGCACCTAAATAAGTACGTCTGTGCCCAATAAGTTCAGCTGAATCATTTAATCCACCAACACTTATTTTATAAAATTCACGCTTTAAGGAAGATGCTATAGCCATTGCAATGGTACTCTTACCTACACCAGGTGCACCAATTAAACATATAATAGGATTTTCTAATGATTTATTTTTTTCTTTTAAAATAGCATACTCTATAATACGTCTTTTTACATTATCCATTTTATAATGAGATGCATTTAATACTTTACTAATTTTTTCTTCTTTAGTTTCTTCTTTAGATGATTTATTGAATGGTAATGATAAAAATGTATCAATATAGTTTCTTATTACGGAAATTTCCGGATTATTACTAGGAGTATATTCATATTTAGATATTTCATTTTCTAATTTTTTCTTTATTTTGTCTGATACATTTAAATCTTTTACCTTTTGATAATATAAATCTACTTCACTATCTTTAGTTGATTTTATACCTAATTCTTCATTTAATTTATCAATTTTAGCTTTAATTAAGTATTCTTTTTGCTCATTATCAAATGACTCTCTTATTTCCTCATCAATTTTATTGTTTAATTCAATTACTTCAAGTTCAATATTTAAGTCTTTAATAAGCATTTTAGCTCTTAATGTTTCATCAAACTCATTCATATATAAAAGTTTCTTTTCCATGGGAAACTTTAAAAAATTAACAACTAAATCGGTTAATATATCTAAAGTAATATCATCTTTAATTTTAGATAAAATACTATTTGAAGTTTGACTAGATACTGAAATATATTTGTTTAAAAGAGAAATAATTTTCTTTTTTAGCGCTTTTTGTTCTACAGTTTCTTCTTTTTCAATAAAAATTCTTTTAATATTTGCAATTAAGATACTTTTATCTTCTTTATAATTAGAATATTTATTAATTTTAATTCTATTTAAACCTCTTAAAACAATGCGATAATTCTTATTTGGAAGAATAACACATGATTTAACCTGAGCTAATACTCCAATTTCAGGTAAATCTGTAATTGTAGGTGATTCTTCTAAAGAATTATTTGGTAAAATTACAATTATTTTCTTATCAAATGTAGATATTGATTTATCTATTATTTTTTCAGATAATTCATTATTTAATTCTAAACGGACTTCTTGGGTTGGTAAAAGGGATAGTTTTTTTAGTAGTAAAACAGGTAAGTTTTTATCCATTTTATTCGCCTCCAAAATATGTAATTTATTATATATTTTTAAATGATATTTGTAAAGTTATATTTAAAAAAATTTTAAAATTAAAAAGAACTTTTCATAGCATAAAAGTTCTTATAATTATTTTATTCAATTGTAAATATTTTCAAATCTTCTTTAGAAAGTTCAAAGTCATTATTAGGAACATATATATCAGCAAGTAAATCTCCTACTTTAACTTTATCGCCTTTATTTTTATTGAGTTTGATGCCAACTCCGTAATCAATCTTAGAATTTTTGGTAAGTCTTCCAGCCCCTAATTTAACGGATAATTTTCCACATGCAAGTGCACTAACATTAGTTATTATTCCCTCTTTATTACTTTTTAAATGAAATATATATTTACTTACTTTTAGTTTAGATAAATCTCCACCTTGTGTTTTAATCCATTTTTCAAATGATTTATATGCTGAACCATTGTTAATTACTTTTTTAGCTAATATATAACCAGATTCATAAGTAAGTCCTTTATATGCAGCAATTAATGTTGCAGCTACTTCTAAAGATATTTTGGTAAGACGAGTTTCTTTTCCTTTTAATACTTCAATAGCTTCTACTACTTCTAATGCATTTCCAATTGAATTAGATAATGGTTCATCCATATTAGTAATTAAGGTTTTTACATTAACACCATATCTTCTGCCTAATTTAATTAACCATTCACTAAGCATATTAGCATCATCTTTAGTCTTAATTAAAGCACCTTCACCACATTTAATATCGATTACAATAAATGATGCTCCTGATGCTATTTTTTTACTCATGATTGATGAAGCAATTAATGGAATAGATTCAGTAGTACCTGTTACATCTCTTAAAGCATATATTACTTTATCTAGAGGAACTAAATCGGAAGTTTGAGCTCCAATTGCAATATTACATTTATTAATATTATTAATATAATCTTTTTTAGTTAAATTAACATTAAATCCAGGAATACTTTCTAATTTATCAATCGTACCACCTGTTATACCTAATCCTTTGCCGCTCATTTTAGCAATTGGAACATCTAATGCAGCTAAAATAGGAGCAATTACTAATGTTACAGTATCTCCTACTCCTCCAGTACTATGTTTATCACATACTTTTTTATCAAAATGATATCTTTCTCCACTTAAAATAAATATTTTAGTTAGCATATATGTCTCATCAAATGATAAGCCATTAATAGTTATTGCCATTAACAATGAACTCATTTGATAGTCTTCTATATCACCTTTTAAATAACCATTAAAAGCATATGATAATTCATCATATGTAAGTGCTTGATTTAATCTTTTCTTATTAATTATATCAATTATATTCATATGCCCCTCTATTCTTATATTATTATACTTTATTTTTATAATTATTTAAAGATGTATTTTTAAAAATATAAAACCTTATTTCAGATTAATGAAATAAGGTTAATTACATATTTTTAACTATTAGGTACAAAAGTGCCTACACTATTCCATGTACCAGCAATTTTTGTAAAATTTGCATGAATAGGAGCATAACGAAACATTTCTCTAAAATTTGCATTAGATTTGATATTCCAATTATTTATAGCACTTGCATCAGTTAATGATGTGCATCCTTTAAACATAAATTGAAATTCTGTTGAATTAGATACATCCCAGTTTTTTAACCCATTTAGATTTTTAAGTTTTCTGTTATTGCTAAAAAAACTACCAAGTGATTTTGCTTTACTTACATCAATGTATTTTACAAATTCATAATCTTCTAAGTTAATAGCACCCGATGCAAATTGCCATACTGCTGTTTCTGTAGCATTAGGATCAAAAGTAAAGTTTTCAGATAGTATTATTCTTTTTAATTTATTATTTATTGAGTTATGCATTTCATCAGGAGTGATAGCCATTTGAAACATAGCAGCTATATTTGTTAATTTATTAGTATTCCAATTACTTAAGTCAGCTTCTACTAAATTGATACACCTTACAAACATATATTTCATACTTATCACATTTGAAACATCAATATCCCTTATTCCAGATATATCTGATAAATTGCTAAGAAGTCCAAACATCTGTTCTGCATCACTATTTAAACTTGGGTTATATGCACTAGTATAATAATAGATTATTCCATCCTCATACCACATATAAATTGGATATGCACTAGTATCTGTTGATACTATATTTTCTTCGTCAACCCTTCTTTTAATGTATTGCTTCTTCGAATAGCAGTTATAGTTGTATTTTCTGTACTAGCAGCTGTTACTATAGTCTCATCACCGTTAGCAATATTGGCTAAATTTTTCATCTTGATATTTACTTCTTTTCCTGTTAAAAACATTGTTGGTGCTTCATTAGAATCACCACTTCCGGCATCACGCATTTCCACTTTAGCATTAAATACTGCTTCCTGAACATCATTTTGATTATTACCATTATCTTTAAAATATATTTTTAATTCATACTTATGTACCTTTTCATTGGCATTTGCAAAATATCCTATGCCAAATCTTTTATATCCGGTTCCTGCTATTACTTTATCTGTTATATTTTCTATTGGTGCTCCATTATCTCCTTCTAGTAGTGTTAAATTACATGATAAGTAGTGCCCAAATGTATTATCAACAACGTTTATTCCTAAGTCATATCTCATTTGTAAATCAGTTGTATTAGTTCCCGTTATAGTTATTGTCTTAGTTACCAAGGCTTCCTCTCTTGGATATATATTTTCCATAAGTATGACATTAGAATTCTCTGAGTACTCTATTTGCATTATACCGCCGGTTACTACAACAGTAGAAGCAGTTTCATTATTTTCTATACTTGCGGTAAAATATGCATAAGTTATACCAATTGTCATAAGTATTAAAGCTATTAAACTTACAATTAATATTCCTTTTTGTTTTCTTTTCATTAGTTAATAATTCTCCTTTTATTTTCTACTTTATTATATAATTAGTACCCACACCGCGTCAAGTTAATAATCTTGCATAATTTTTGTTATAATAGTTTAATTTATAAATTTAATTCTTCCCAAGGATTGACATGAATAACTGTTAAATATATTTCATCTATCTTTTTATCAATTTCTTTTTCCAAAGTATCAGCTATTTTATGACTTTCAAAAGTAGATAAATTACCATCTACATATATTGTAAAAGATATTTGATATTTATATCCGACTGGTGTTGAATTAAAATGAATTACTTTCTTTATTTCTTCATGAGTATTAATTATTTTAAATACTTGAGTCTTTACTTCATCAGATATACATTTATCCATTAATACATTATAACTTTCTTTAAATATTTTAATTCCGGTTAACAAAATCCAAAGACCAATTAAAATACCAACTATGCTATCTACTATATAAATATTTTTTAAAGCAAATATACATGATATTAAATTTAATAAAGAAATAAATATATCATTACGATGGTCTTTAGAATTAGCTTCAATGAGTAAATTATGATATTTTTTACCTAATTTTGACGTATATAAATAAAGAGATAATTTTACTACTATTGTAATTATACAAACTATTATTAAGTAAGGTGAAAACGTAAATTTAGAGTGCTTAATTATAGATATAATACTATCTTTTAAAACAATATATGAAGTCATTATAATGATAATACTAACTAACATAGAATAGATATATTCGGCTTTACCATGGCCTAAATTATGATCTTCATCTGAAGGTTTACTTGCAATTCTATTTCCAATATAAGTCATTAAAGATGAGACAATATCACCAGCACTATTAAAAGCGTCAGCTATCATAGCTTCACTTCTTGTAATAAGCCCAATAATTCCTTTAATAATTAGTAAAAATAAATTGCCAGCAATACCTAAAATGCTTGCTTTTTTAACATCTTTAAATCTTTGCATGTTATCACCTATTTAATTATATAAAATTCAAAAGGAAAAAGAAACTAAAATATTTACTAAACATAAATAGATTGCAAACTTTTCCAACATCTATTAGATTAATTGAAAATGTTTTATATCCAATTCTATTAATACTTGTTTATTGATAAATTTTTATTCAATTAAATTGGACGATATATATTTACGCATTGTCACAAAGGCTCTCATTATTGAAACACTCATTTGAGAAACAATTTTTGTTCTCAAAACAGTTGCTAACATGGCAACACCCTATTCTGTAAATACATATGATAACTTTCTGACATCACCTATATTATTACTATAATTTGAAGTTTCAAATTGAAACTTCAAATTATTGTATTTTTCCTTAGTCAATTGGAAATAAAAATTTCCTGGAAATCTTTCAATATTTCTATTAACTGCTAAATCTATAGTTTTTCCCGATTAGTACGTTTATATAATCTTGCTAAATTTCTTGTGGCTACAAAATGGTGCTATTTTTCTATATTTATATGTAAATTTAACTCTTCTTCAGTTGGCAATTCTTTTAAGATATCATTAGGTAGATATTTTTTTAGTTCATAAGAGCTAACTCCAATTGGCTTATTAATATCTTTTAATGCATACTCAACTGAATATTTGTTTTTATCTTTGCATAAAATAAGTCCAATTGAAGGATTATCGTTTTTACTTTTTAACAATTCATCTATTGCTGACAAATAAAAATTCATTTTTCCAGTATATTCTGGTTTAAACTTAGTGCTTTTTAATTCTACTACAATATAACAATGTAATTTTATATGATAGAATAATAAATCAATAAAATAATCTTCATTTTCTACTGTTATTCTATATTGATTTCCAACAAAGCTAAAGCCATTACCAAGTGCCAATAGAGTCATTTTAATTTTATCTACCATAGCAGTTTCTAATTCTTTCTCTATATAATCTTTTCTTAATGTTGTTATATCGAATATATATGGATCTTTCATAATTTCTTTTGCAATTTTATCTTGTGGATTTGGTAATGTTTTATTAAAATTATTTAGTTTGTCAGCTGATTTATGTCTTGAATATGCATTATACTTTATTTCATCAAATAAATCATAATATCCCCAACCATTTTTTGCAGTTTGATTTATATACCATATTCTCTTTTCATCATCTTTTATTTTATCAAAAATT
>CACZRB010000072.1 GCA_902783555.1 uncultured Erysipelotrichaceae bacterium | reverse complement strand
GGTGAAGAAACACCTAAATCATATAAAATTCCATCTACTTTCGAAATACCCCTTTTATTTAATTCTTCTTTAATATTTACGAAATTCCTTCTTATTATTTCGAAATTAGAATTTATATTTTTAAGTTTTTCACTACTATGTTTTATTGCTTCATCATCTTGATCAAAAGCGAATAAAAACCCTTTGGAGATTTTTTTTAAAATTTTGCTACTATGCCCTGCATAACCTAAAGTACAGTCTACAACTATACTAGATTCATTTAAATTAAGTTTTGAGATTGATTCATTTAGTAAGACACTTTCATGCATTAAAATCACTTGCGAATAATTTATCAGCTATATCAGATAAATCGTCTTCATTTTCTTTAATGAAATTATTCCAATTATTTTCGTTCCAAACTTCTAAATGATCATCTACTCCGATTATTACACAGTCACGTTCTAATTCAGCATAATTTGTAAGTGGTATTGAGATATTTACTCTTCCTTGTTTATCAAAATCATTCCCAGTAGCTCCAGAAAGTAAAAACCTTTTAAATTTACGTGCATCTTTAGTATCAGGTAATTCTTTATATTTATCGATTACTTTAGACCATTCATTATTAGAATAGATTGCTAAACATTTATCTAATCCTCTAGTTATAATGAAATTATTTCCTAATTCATTACGAATTTTTGAAGGAATTGTTAGTCTTCCTTTATCATCAATTGTATGATGATATTCACCCATAAACATAAAATCACCCCACTTTTCTCCACTTATAACCACCATGTACCACTATTTTACCACTTTTATAGTATTATTGTAAATAGATTTTCATAAAAAAAATAAAGTTTTTTCAAACTTTACATAATAAAAATAATAAAAAAAACTCCTTTTTGTATGAAGTTTTCAAACAGTTAACAAATAAAGTATAATTTAAAAATTACATTGATTAAAAATAGTATAATTATATCAATGAAAGTAGCTATAACTCGCTTTCATTTTTTATAGTTTACTCATTTATTGGAATGATAGTCATAGTTACATATTGACCATCATTTGTAGACGACCAACCATCGTTAACTGTAATCGATATTCTATCATCATTATTTTTAATAACAACATAATATACACTAATAAAATCATGTTGATAAAGATATCGATCAATTGTTTTAGTCGAAGGTTGTATTCGATTGAAATATCCCGATAATAATGTAATGTCACAATTATTACTAGAACATATTAGAGGATATGTAGTTGTAACACCTGAAGCAGAATTAGAATTTGTATTCCACCAACTATTTCCATAATTTACTGCTATTAAATATTTACCCTCTCCCAATTGTTTAGTTACACTTCTAGAATTAATCATATCGCCTTGAGAAGTTTCATAAATAGCTGTACCAAATGTATTTAGTACAATTTTATCATTTGCTTTATCATATAAATAATCTAATGCTTTATCTACTTTGCTAACATTCCAATCAGTATTACTTGGTTTAAAATCAATTTGATTAGCATTATAACTTACAGCATATACTGTTACACCACTTAATATTATTCCTAATATAAACATAAATATTGGGTTTTTTATTATTTTTTTCATTTTATCAACCTCTTTCTTAAAGTAAGATACTTTTAGTATTCTTCTATTTATATAAATAATATCATAGATTATAAATAATTTCTAGTATTTTAATTAAAATAAATATTTTTGTCATTAATTTTACAAAACATTATATCAAATTTTAAATAACTTTTTTCATAAATTATCTTGCCTTTAAATATTCTTATTAATGCTTTACTTTGTTTAATAGCAAGTTCACCTTTTAAAACTGTCATTACCATATAAATACCTTGTTCAGTAAATACATATGGTAAATACTTTGAATATTTTCCTTGTTCTAATTCTAAGGTCAAAATTTTTGACCTTAGAATTAGATGGTACTCATCTTTTGATAGTTGAAACATAAAATCATCATCAAATTTTTCTATATTATTTTTTACTTGTTGATTAAATGCTTTAGTTGTATAACCATAAATTTCAGCTAAATCACTATCAATCATTACATATTTACCTCTTATGTAATACATTTTATCTCTTATAGTTTTTTCATCAATTAATAATAATTCTTCAGTCATACTTCACCTCCTTACTATTTAATTTTTCCTTTTTATTCTTCTACTTATATCATACGACACAGATATATGAAATTCCTGCAAG
>CACZRB010000071.1 GCA_902783555.1 uncultured Erysipelotrichaceae bacterium | reverse complement strand
ATGCACTTAAAAATGCCCATATTATGGACATTTCTCATACATTTAAAATCCCACCTATAAAACTGGAATTTACTTTTTCATTTCACGCTTTTAGTACTTTTATTTAAATAAATCACTATGTGAACCAGTATTTACTAAGAGTAAAATTAATTCTTCATTAATAATTCTATAAACAAGTAGCCAATCTACTTCAATATGACATTCTCTGCAATCAGTATATTTTTTATTATTTAATAATTGATGATCCTTATATTTTTCAGGTAGTTTTTCTCCAATAGACAGCATATCTACTATAGCTTTTTAAATAGTTTATCAGCTTCTTTTTTTAAATCCTTATTAGCTCTTAAACTCATAGTTATTTTTTCACCTTTACTAGCCATACAATCGTCTCATTTCTATTTAAAATAATAATATATGCAGCTAGTTGATAATTATTCTTAATTTTGCTACACTAATTAATATAAGGATGGTTAATAATGAAAAAAAGTAAAATTATTTTATTTGGTCTTATTTGTTTTATTATTGGTATTATTTCTTGTTACATATTTTTTAATAATCAAAAGTTAGTTTCTAATAATAAAGAGAATCAAAATACTACTCCTAAAATTAATTATGATAAATCTATCGTCAATACTAATTTAATAGAAAACTTAAAATCACAAGGTATTAATCCTAAAACTCTAGATAATCTAAAAATACTATTTATTTTAGGTAATGAAGAACGTAAAATATATCAGTACAATGATCAAATCTTTAAATATGGTACATTTAAAGATAATAATAAAACTATTTATATAGATTATAAGGACTTATTACTAACTAATAATAAACCAACAAATACTAACTATACTGAAGAAAATACTATAATACTTTACTCTTTAAATAACTACTATCTATTATTAAAATATGATATTAATGATGGTGGCCATTTTAAAATATTTGATAAGAATTTAAATGAAGAATTTGCTGACATGTTTGAACAGCAAATAGCTATAACCGATAATTCATTATATTACACCACCTTTGAATGCACTAATAACAAAAAAGAAGTGCATAAATTAAACTTAACAACTATGCACTCATCATTTGATTTTTACTTAGATCATTTAGCTGGATGGAAATGTTAAATATTTATAACTTGCACCTTTTCATACTTATCTATTTTTAGATAAGTATTTTCTTTTATATTAAATTCATCACTAACTAATCCTAAATCTTTTAAATAATAAACTAAATTATCTCTGCAAATAATACTACCTCTAAATCCTTTAATAAATTCTTTAATATTATCATCATCTAATAATTCTAACCTATCTTTTAAATAAATTATATTAGCACTATTAAGTATTTTTAAATTTAAATATAACTGATTATTATCATTTATAATATTCTCACCCATTTTATTTTCAAAACAAACTACTTTTTTATCACCAAATATTTTATTATAATCACTATCTTTAATAATAAATAATTCATCATAATTTTTTAGATTATTTAAATAAAAATAATCTAATACTTTATTATCAATTTCAAACTCTCTAGTTTTATAATACTGTCCCATAATTTCACCACTCTTATCTTATCATAAAATATCTAAAAGATTCCATAATATAATTAGTGATAATTATGAATTATATAAAAAAAATAAAAGAAGAATTTCAAAATATTCCAGATTTAATACATCGTAAAATAAAATATGGATTATCAATTGTTCACATTTTTTATATCGAAACAGTAGCATCAGGCGATCGAGTTAATGACTATATCCTAAAGAATATAACTAATTCAAAAAAAATAAAAAATCTAAAAAATATCTTAGCTGCTCCTAATTTAAAAACAATAACCTTTGAAGAATTAGAAAACTATATTTTTAATGGATACGCTATAGTTATATATTTAAATAATATATATGCTATGGAAGTAAGAGCTGATTTAGATAGATCTATATCCCCTCCTCAAATTGAACAAGATTTATATGGTGCTAAAGATTGTCTCATTGAAAACTTTCAAAAGAATTTAGGCTTAATTAAAAGAAGAATTAAATCTAAACATTTAAAAACTTTTGAATATAAATTAGGAGAATATACTAAAACAAATACCGCTCTTTTATATATTGAAAACATTGCTAAAGATGAATTAGTAAATAAATGTGACAATATCTTAAAAAATATTAAAGTAGATCGAATTATAGATGCTGGGGAATTAAAACAATATCTAGCTCATGAAGGAAAAAGTCTATTTCCTGCAGCTAAACTTACTGAAAGACCAGATGCTGTAGTTAATGCTCTTTTGGAAGGTAAAATAATTATTATTGTTGAAAACTGTCCTTTTGCTATTGTGCTACCAGCTGTTCTTGCAGATTTTATCAACCCCGTATCAGATAATTATATTTACAGTACTAATATAAATTTTGTTAAAATATTAAGGCTTTTATGTTTCTTTATTACTATTTTAACTCCAGCATTTTATATTGCTATCATAAATTATAATCAAGAAACAATCCCACCTAAACTATTAACAAGTTTTATTACTCAAAGACAAGGAGTTCCATTTCCTGCAACTATTGAAGCCTTTTTTATGTTATTTATATGTGAAATGTTAAGAGAAAGTGATATTAGATTTCCTAACAGCTATGGTTCATCAATATCTATTTTAGGTGCATTAATCTTAGGAGAATCAGCAGTAAGTGCTAATATTGTTAGTCCCATAATGATAATAATTGTTGCCTTAACCTTTATATCAAGTATGGTATTTAGTAATGTTGAAATAGTAAATTCAGTAAGAATATGGCGTTTTTTAAGTTTACTTATCGCATCATTTTATGGTTTATATGGTATTGGACTAATAATAATACTACTACTTATCCATTTATGTTCTTACTACTCGTTTGGCTTATCTTATACCTTCCCAGTAGCACCATTTGACTTAAGCTATTTAAAAGAATCTCTCCTTCGTGGAAAATTAACTGGTAAAATACATCGTTCAAAATATTTAACTAAAAATACTAGAAAGGCATCATTATGAAAAAACTACTATTAATAATTATTTTATTATTAAGTACATTAACTCTAAGTGGCTGTAACTATATTGAATTAAATGATATGGGCATTGTTACCTTAATGGCTATTAAATATGAAAATAATAATTATGAAATAACTCTAGAACTAAGAGAAAATATAAAAGATAAAGAAGAAGCCAGCACTATTCATAAAGCTAAAGGAACATCTATTGAAAAAGCCATTCAAGAATTAGAACTAACTACTGATAAAAACTTATACTTTATTGACTTAAATATTATCTTAATTGATGAAAACACCATTAATAATAAACTAACTTCAATAATTGATTACTTAACTAGAGATGCTTCATTTAGCACTAATTTTAATATAGTAGTAGACAATAATGTTGAAGATACAATTAAATTAATTAAGCAAAAAGATAAAATCGTTGGCGAATACATTAAAAATATTTTTAATAATAATTCTAATAATGTTATAAATTCTAAATTCGACGAAACCTTAAAAACATATTTAAGTGAATTTAAAGATCTTATTTTACCTTATGGAAAAATTAATAATAACGAATATACAGTTAATGAAGCTATAATATTTTCTAACAAACAAATAGTATCCAAAATTAATTTAAATGAAATACAAACCTTTAATTTATTTAATAATGCAAAAAGCGAATACTACTATAAAATTATTTACCAAAACAAATCATTAGTTTATAGAGTATCCACACATAAAGTTAAAACAAATTACATAGATAATAAAATAAACATAGATGTTTCTTTAAATGGTACATTTATTGAAATAGAAGATTTAGATCTTCTAAACGATAAAATTTTACATAACGTTTTAAAAATTTTAAACGACAAAATTCAAAAAGATATTGATACTTTAATAATCAATACCCAAAATAATGAAAGTGATATTTTAGCCTTTAAAAAGTATTATTTTAATAATCAAAGAACTAAAATAAATTCCATTAAAAATCTAAATTATCAAATTAATTTAAAAATAGATTTAAACCGTGAAGGATTACTCTTCAATTCTATAGGTGATACTTATGAAAAAACAAGATAACTTATTATTTAACTCATCTGCATTCTTATTACCATTTTCCCTATTTATTGGACTTGGTATAACTAGAATAATTAATACTGCTAGAACTGATAGCTGGATAAGCATTATTCTTGGAACTATTATTGGTTTAATATTTAACTATACTATTAAAAAACTACCTAACAATGATAATAAATTAACTACTTATTTAGCAAATGCTGCTCTACTACTTCTTGGGATTACTATTATAACCAAACTAGTATCCTCTGTTTATTTAGATAAAACCGGAAATATTACTGTCATGATTCCCTTTTTATTATTAATATTATATTCAGCTTTTAAAGATAGATATTCTATAATGAAAGGAATAAGCATTTTAAATATTATATATTTATTTATGATACTATTTTCTTTTGCTTCACTAATACCTACAACTAATCTAGACTATTTTAAACCTATAGCGATTAATTCACCATTTAAAATTATATTAGGAGCATTAGAATATGCTTTATATAGTACAACTCCTTTTATAGTACTTCCTGAATATAAAGAAAAATATAACTATAAAATATACTTATTATCTTCTTTATTTATACTTATTATATTTATTTTAGTTATAGGAAACTTAGGAATAGAATTATCTACTGTATATCGATATCCTGAGTATATGTTATTTAAAAATATATCACTATTAAATTTTATTGAAAACACTCACAACATTTTATTCTTTACATGGATTATTAATATTTATACTTTAACTAGTCATACATCTTTAAATATAAAAGAAATAGTTAAAGACAAAGGGCTTATAATAACACTAATATTACTAGCCATTATAATTAATACTTTTATTATAAACACATATAAAACTCCTATTATCTTTTTAAATTATTTAGATTATATTATACTTACAATATTAAGTACTTATATACTAGGTAAAATATTTGGTAAAAAAAAACATATTGATTAAACACAATATGTTTTTATTTATCACTAAACATTAATTACATATGGATTATTTACTGTTCCATCGCCAGATGTAATTGTTGTTGTTGGGATTAGTGCAATTGATGGAGCTATTCTACCACCTGGAGAATTATTTACATTTACACCATCTGGATGAATATAACTATGATAATGATAATAACGAATTTTAGAAGTAGCATATGGAGTTATAGTCCAATACCAAGAGCCTTTAAATAAATATACATTTGGATTTGTTGGAGTTGTCCCAATTACTCCAGCATAAATATATTCATCAGCAGTAAGTAAACCTATTTTATATAATTTATCTCCTTCACCATTTACACCTCTTAATTTGCCATTTCCATATTCAGTATCTTCAGCAGTAAATTTTGATAATTTTCCATCGGCTCCAGCGCTTGGACAAGTTAAAATAGGTTTAGCTGAGGAAGTAGGTAAATATCTTACACTTGAACCATATGTTGTATTTGTGCTTCCTACACCACTACCACTTACTAATGATTTATCATTACACCATATTACATCTGATATTAAATCAGAATACTCAGTTGTTGTAGAAGTTTGAAATGTAGAATTATACCAAGACTTTAAATATGTTAGCATACTACTATCATATAAATTAGCATGAACTTCTTCATATGTCGAACCATTAACATCTCCATACATGTATCCAATTGAAGCATT
>CACZRB010000070.1 GCA_902783555.1 uncultured Erysipelotrichaceae bacterium | reverse complement strand
GAAGGTTATCTAAATACTATTAATTATGGTCAGGGAAATTATGGTATTGAAAGTGCTAGTGAATATTATTTTAATAAAAAAGCAAGTGATTTAAATTTAGAAGAAGCAACAATGTTAGCAGGAATTCCCAGAAGTCCAGAAAATAATAATCCCGTAAGTAATTATGATAATTGCATTAAAAGAGCAAAATTAGTAGCTAAAGCAATGCTTGATAATAACTATATATCCAAAAATGAATACGATAATTTATTTAAAGAAAAAGTTGAAATATATGGTAAGAGACAAACTAATAATATGCAAACTTTAATGTACTATCATGACGCAGTTATTGAAGAATTAAATAAATTAACTAATATTCCTAAATCACTTATAAAATCTGGAGGAATTAAAATATATACTACTTATAATGAGAATGTTCAAAAAAGTTTAGACGAATCTATTCAAAATAATGTAAAAGATGATTCAACTCAAATTGCTAGTATTGTAATAAATCCTTCTACTGGTGGAGTAATGGCTCTTGCTGGGGGAGTGAACTATGCTAAAAGTCAATACAATCGTGTTACTCAAGCTAAAAGACAAGTAGGTTCTACAATTAAACCTTTTTTATACTATACAGCCCTTCAAAATAATATGACCGAAAGCTCAACCTTCTTAAGTGAAAAAACATCATTTGTCTTTTCTAACAATCAAACATATTCTCCCAAAAATCATTCAAATACATATGGTAACAAAGAAATATCAATGGCTGCAGCATTAGCTTATTCAGATAATATATACGCCGTTAAAACTCATTTATTTTTAGGTGAAGAACAATTAGTAAATACATTAAAATTAGTAGGTTTAAAAGAACAATTAAATGCTAATCCATCACTAGCATTAGGAGCAGAAGAAATAAATATGCTAGATTATGCTACTGCATACAATACATTAGCAAATTATGGAATTAAAAAAGACATATATTTTATTGAAAAAGTAGAAGATGCATATGGTAATTTATTATATAAACATAAAAGTAAAGAAGAAGAAGTATTAGACAAAGATTATGTATTTATAATAAATGAAATGCTAACCAATACATACAGTGCTAACTTTATAGATTATCTAAATCCCACTGTAATCTATTTAAATAGTAAAATATCTCGCAAATATGCCTTAAAAAGTGGAACAACAGAGAATGATTATTGGATTGTTGGTTATAATCCAGATATTCTAATGATGGTATGGGCAGGTAATGACATGAATGAAAATGTAGACTCTAGTTATTCAAAAAAAGTTAAAAATATTTGGTGTGACACAGTTGAAAAATATGAAAAAGATAAAGATGTAACATGGTACGAAATGAGTGATAATATAGTAGGAATCCCACTAGATGCCATTACCGGAGATAAAAGTACAAATCCAGATAAAACCATAATCTATTATTTTAAGAAAGGCTCTGAGCCATCTTATATAAATTAAAAGTGATATTAAAATAATTCAATATCTCTTTTTTATTAATACTTTCGGTTTATCAAATTCTTCACTATTATACCAAATTTTTTGTAATAATTTTTTTCTTTCTTCAAATGTAAGCTCATGCTTAATACTATTGTAAAAATTCATAAAATCATTTAGTTTTATAAAAATATCATCAGTTTCAACTATCATATCATCAGATAATATTAATATTATACTTTCAAATTCTTTATATTTAGATAATTTTTTATCAAATATATCATCAATATCATGAATTCTTTTTAACAATTCATTTTTAGTGCAAACTATTGAACCCTCAAGTTTCTTCTTTATTTTTTCATTTTTAAAATTTGCTTCTTCTAAAGCTGCATCATAAGTAACATAAATATTATCAACCATTTCACTATTTGAATAAAAATTATCAATTCCATACTGAGGTAATATTCTACTATTTAAATCATCTGGTGTTCTATAAGGAAACACAACTTCATATTCAATACGTGATGTACCATTAAAAAAGTTTAATTTTCTATCTCCCAACAAATAAACCTTTGAAACTATATACCCAACATCTTCAAGTACATCATTTACTAAAGTTCCTTCTAACCAATCTTCTTCACTTTTAATTGGCATAACCGCATATCTCACTGGAAATTTTTTACTAATCATTTTATCACAAGACCTCCCGAAACCTTAAAATTATCATAACATTTATATCAAAACAAAACAAGCATTATGCTTGCTTATCTACTTTTATTATTAATTGATAAATATCTTCAAAATCAAATTCTTCAGAAGAAATAGCAAAACCAGCAGCTTCGATTTCTTTCTTTAAATTATTATAAGCTCTCTTTACTGAAGACAAATCTCCTGACTTTATTATATTTTCTTCTACAACTACTTTAGGTGTATCATCTTCTTTTTCATCTTTTTCTTCTTCATCTAAAGAATCTAATACCTCTATTTCTTCTGCTTTAATTGGTAAACTTTCAGCTTCATTTAAATTATTAAATGGATTAAATGAATCATCAGGATCTAAAGTCATATTTACAGTTTCATCTTCTAAAGAAGCATATTTAGGCCCAGAAATCTTATCTAAAATATTTTCCAAAGCAGAAG
>CACZRB010000069.1 GCA_902783555.1 uncultured Erysipelotrichaceae bacterium | reverse complement strand
CGTATGCTGCTTTATCTGCAGTATTTAAAATATATTTTTAAAACAATTAATAATATATTGACTTCTAATTATAAATATTTTATATTCTTTTTATGAATGAGAAACAACTATTAAGTGTAAAAACTTTAAATAATACTCTAGTAATAGCAGGGGCTGGTTCAGGTAAAACATTTACAATAATAAATAAAATAAATTATTTAATTAAAAATAATTATTATAAAGAATGTGAAATATTAGTAATATCATTTACTAATGAATCAGTTAATGACATCAAAAAGAAAATTAATTACCAAAATATTGACGTTAAAACATTCCATAAATTAGGATTAGACCTATTAAGCAATCCAAACATTAAAATAGCTCCTTTAGATTATCTAACCTATATTACTAATGAATATTTAAATTCTTATGGTAAATATCATTATCTAACAAATAAAAGAATTAAAAGAATTCTAAGAGAAACAGATATATATAATCTTCAAAAATTAATAACTACTTTTATAAATCTTTACAAATCTAATTATGAAGATATCTACTACTTATTTTCTTTATATCAAAAAAGCCACTTTATTACTAAAGATTACTTAAAAATAATCTTAGATATATATACTATTTATCAAAATGAACTAGAATCTTCTGGTATGCTAGATTTTAATGATATGATTTTAACTGCCACTAACAAAATTAAAAATAATACCATTAAAACTAACTACAAACTAATAATTATTGATGAATTTCAAGATACATCACTGATTAGATTTAATCTAATATATGAAATAATAAAGCAAAATAATGCTAAAATATTTGCAGTTGGCGACGACTATCAATCTATTTATAGATTTAATGGCTGTAATTTAGATATATTTCTAAATCTTAATAAATATATTAAAGATTTAAATGTTATTAATTTAGACTATAATTATCGCAATAACCAAACTCTTATTAATATAGCTAATAACTTTATCACAAAGAATAAAAAACAAATTAAAAAGAATACTATATGTATTAAAGATACAAATAAACCTATTAAAATAATATTCTACCATGATGAAAAAAGCATTATTCAAAAAATAATAACTAATATTAATGGAAATATTACAATTTTAGGAAGAAATAATAAAGATAAAGAAATATTTAATATTAAGGAAACGGATAATATTAAATATTTAACTATTCATTCATCAAAAGGATTAGAAGATAATAATATAATAATTATAAATTTAGAAAATAAAACGAATTCATTACCATCTAAAATTAAAAACCATGAATTATTAAATCTAATAATATCTAAAGATACATATCCATATGAAGAAGAAAGAAGACTATTTTATGTTGCTTTAACAAGATCTAAAAATAATGTATATTTAATAGTCCCATATTTTAATTATTCACCATTTATTAAAGAAATAATCAAAGATAATAAAAAGTATATTGAAATAATAAAATATTAACAATCATTAATTATTATTTGTGTAATAGGATATCCCTTAACATTTAATTCATTTAAATCATCTTCACTTAAATATTTATCAAATAGTTTTTTAAAATTATTAATACTTTTATTTATGTTATCTTCTCTTTTAGTATAACACATATCAAATGAACAAAAACTAATTAAATCATAATGATTTTTTAATACATAATCTTTTAAATTTAAAGTAGTTATTTCTTTAGGTTTAATTATTTTATTATGGCAATCTGAAAAAGCATAAGAACTATTATCCTTAATTGTTAATAAAAATCCTAATAAAAAAAGTGTAAAACCTAATAAAAGTATTTTTTTCATATAAACCTCTAGTTTTAGTATTTACACTTTTTATAAATCTACACTTCTTTTTTATTTATTTTTAATACTATTTAAATAATCCTGAATACTTTTAGGAGTCTTTAATACTTCACGGCTTATTCTAGTAGGAAAAACTTCATAGCCTAAATCTTCTAGTTTAGAAAAAAGCTCAATAAAAGCAAGTGAATCTAAAATGCCACTTTCTAATAACTCACAATCTGGATTCAATACTGCTTTATCATCACATAATTCATACAACAATTTACATACATCAATCATAAATTAATTAACTTCTTTCTATCAACTTTACCATTCTCATTTATTGGAAGTTTAGATAAAAATTCAATACTTTTAGGTACCATATATAAAGGTAATCTTTCTTTTAAAAATTTAAGTATATCATCTTTTTGTCTATTTCCTACAATATACGCTTTAATATATTTAACAACCCCATTTTCATTATACTTAGGAACTACGCAGCTATCAACTATACCATCTATCCTATTAATTACATTTTCTATCTCTTCTAATTCAATTCGATACCCCTTATATTTAATTTGATTATCACATCTTCCACTACAGTACAATAAACCATCTTTAATATAACCTAAATCACCAGTTAAATAATATTTATCCCCACTATCTATAAAAAAACCATCAGCACTATTTAGATAACCATCAAATACACTTTTACCACTTAATACAATTTCATTATTTTTTATAGTTATAATAGTCGCAGCAGAAGAAACATCTCCAACAGGTAAAATATTATTATTAAGCATTGACTTTGTAATTATACTAGCACAAACCGCAGATGTAGCTTCAGTTGGTCCATAAGCATTAATTATTTGGATTTTAGAAAATCTTTCATATATTCTTTTTACTATTTGAACTTCCAATTTTTCTCCGCAAAAATATATTGTTTTTAAATTATTATAATTTTTATCATTAAAATCAGGATTTAATAAACACATTTTTACAAAAGTAGGAGTAGCTACAATAACATTAGCTTTTAGTATTCTTAAAAACATTGAATCATAATTTAAATCATCCATTGCAATCAAGGTATGACCATTAAATAGTGAATAGTACATATCTGCTACACTTAAATCAAAATTAAAATTAGCTGTATTTAGTACATTTACTTTTTTATTATTATAAAGCAAATTACTAATCCAATTTATAAAATTTTCTAAGTTATCATTACTAATTGGTACACCCTTTGGTTCACCAGTAGACCCTGATGTAAATACTATATATACATATTTACTTATACTTTCTTTTTCTAATTCATCATGATATTTTACTAATTCATCTAACTTTAAAGTTTCAATCTTAAAATTATCTATTTCTTCATTTTTAATAAACAAATCCGCATTTGTGATTCTAATAATATCCTCTATTCTTTTTCTAGGAACACTAATATCTATAGGAACATATGTCCTTTTTGCTAATAGACACGAAAACATACTAATTAACATATTAACACTTTTATGTCCATATACTATTACGGGTCCAGTTCCTTGCCTTTTCAAATAATAAGAATAATATTTTATCTTTTCCCAAAAATCATAATAAGTAATGCATTCATTATCACAAACATAAAATAATCTATCTTTATTTTTTAATACTATTTGCTTTAATTTTTCAATCATAAGTCATTCCTTATTTCCGATGATGGTATTAAACTATGATCATACATTACACATGAATGATTATTCAATATTAGTTCTTTCTTTATTTCTTTATTAGTTTTTCTATCAATAATAATACGATAAACTTT
This sequence comes from uncultured Erysipelotrichaceae bacterium, assembly GCA_902783555.1. Taxonomy (GTDB): domain Bacteria; phylum Bacillota_I; class Bacilli_A; order RF39; family UBA660; genus CAG-533. Next base: position 5,920 of record CACZRB010000069.1, on the reverse strand, counting down.
ACTAATACGATAATAATCATTGCCTTCTTTTTTATAATGATGATCTTCTTCGACTAATTTATAACGATAGGGAAACTTTTGCATACTTCGAAGTTCTCCACATAATTCTCCATCTTGAATCCAAACTAATATCTGAACAACCTGATCAGTTGTATTTTTAAAACGATAATCAACATTATTATATCTTACACTAGTCCCAGTTCCAAAAGGGACCCTCCTTCTTTCATCTGGAAATAAAGCATCTGAATGATGATGAAGTTCAGTAACCATTAAAGGACTATTAAGAACTAAATAATGAATCATATTAGCCATTTGACACAATCCTCCGCCAGCACCAGCATAAAATCCATCTCTACCAATAACAAGCCCATCAACAAAACCATTTTCATGAGTTGGATTACCAACAGTTTTCCAAAAAGAAAAAGTTTCTTTCGGATAAATTAAAATTCCATTTATCTTATCACACGCAATTTTAATATTAGTAACTTTGTTTTCTTGTAATTTAATATCTACTCCGTGTAATTTCCTAACCAAAATAGATGTATGACTCTTAACAATATTGGGAAGTTCTTCATTGCTTTTTTCTTTAGCTATTTTTTCTAAACTAAAAAAGTCTTTTAAATATCTTAAAAAGATTTCTTTCTTTACAGAAATTTTATACGTTGTTGGACTTATATCACAAAAAAGCTTTCTTCCCATAGCTACTCCTCTATAAAAAATTATAGCAGTTTTAAACCACATTATCAATTGACTAGAAATAAACAAAATTATAATATATTAATGAAAGGAATAATTTTATGAATCACATTATAATAAAAAATATAAATGACTATCAAGATAAAGATTTTACTAATTATTATTCTATCATTAAACCAATAAAAAAAGATAAAATAGATAAACTAAAATATGATAAAGATAAAAAACTATCTATATTAGGTGAAATACTACTAATTGATACTCTAAAAAAGCATTATAAAATAAACTATCAAGATATTAATATACTATATAATAAAAATGGAAAACCATACATTGAAAATTCAAATATATATTACAATATATCCCACTCTTATGATTATGTAACTTTAATAGTATCTAATAGAAAATGCGGTATTGATATTGAAAAAATAAGAGAAATAAATCCTAATATTATTAAAACTTTTGCTACAATAAAAGAACAAAATTATATTTTAGATAACCCTAATAGATTATTCGAAATATACTGTCTAAAAGAAGCATACATTAAAATGCAAGGCTTAAAATTAAGTAATATTCAAAATATAGAATTTACTATAACAAATAAAAAAATAATCTGTAGTGATAATACTATTAAAAGTAAATTAATATATCACCAAGACTATTTAATCGCTATATGTGAAAAAATATAATTATTTTTTAAATATAACTTTAAAAGTAGTATAATCATCTTCTGAACTAGCACTAATTATTCCATTATGTCTTAAAACAATTGATTTAGCAATAGCAAGCCCCAATCCATATCTATTATCAGATCTATTTCTTGCTTTATCTACTCTATAAAATCTTTCAAATATTTTTTCTTCTTCACCTTTAGGAATAGGTAATCCTTTATTTTTAACTTCTAAAATAATCTTATCATTATTTTTATATAAATCTAATATAACTTTTCCATCTTTAACACTATGTTTAATAGCATTATCAAGCAAAATAGTAAGCAATTGTTTAATCTCATCACTATTACATTTAAAATTAATATCGTCATCTAAATTATATTCTAAATGAATATTTTTTTCATACATTAAACTTTCTAAAGTTAATATAGATTTTAAAGCAAGTTTAGATAAATCAATTGTATTCATTTCTACTTCATATGATTCATTATCTATTTTAGCTAAATCTAACAAATTTTTTATTAAAGAATTCATTCTTTCTGATTCACTCTTAATATTTTGAAGCCATTTATTATCTTTATCTTTTTCATATGCTTCACTACTAGCTATAATTACTGCTAAAGGCGTTTTAAGTTCATGAGATGCATCCGCAATAAATTCTTTCTGTTTATTAAAACTTATCTCTGCTGGTTTAATTAACCATTTAGATAATACTAAACTTATGGCATAACATACTATCTCACCAAATACAAAAATTATAATAGAAACATTAAGAGAATGCCTTAATCGATTATTAATATCATAATTATCACTAATAACTATACAATTATTAGTATATTTATAAGAGTATCTATTAAAATATAAATTACCAATATAAGTTTTATGATTATTTTCACTTATTATATTATTAGCAACTTCCTTAATATTTTCATTAACACTTTCATTTATAGAATGACTAACTACCTCTTTAACTTTTCCATTTTCTAATAAAACAGTATACATATTAGCATCCATAAATTTTTTATTATGATCAAAAGGCTCTTTACCTTTTTCATAATCTTCTTTTATCTCATTATCATCTTTATCAAATGGTTCCAAAAAATTATTTAATCTATTTATATTATTTAATAAACTTGTTTTTTCTTTATTATAATCTTGATAATTAAAAATAAATAATATAGTAACTAGAAAAAGACTTAAAATAATAAGTAATGTAAAAAATGTTTTACTTGCAAGTTTTTTCATCTAACACCTCTAATTTATACCCAAGCCCTCTCATAGCTTTTATATTTACACTAGAACCTATAACTTTTAACTTTTTTCTTATAAAAGACAAATACGCTTCTAAATTATTTGATTCCACTTCATTATCTAATCCCCAAATCTTATCATATATTTGTTCTTTAGATACAATAATATCACTATTTTGCATTAAATACTCTAATAATTGAAATTCTTTAAGACTAACTTGAATATTTTCACCATTATTAATATTTTCAATCATTGAAGTTTTTAAATTCAAACGCAAATCACCAAAAACTAAAACATCAGATATTACTTTATCAGAATTTTTTCTAAGTTGAACATTAACCCTTGCAAGCAGTTCTTCAATATGGAATGGTTTAGTTACATAATCATCAGCTCCATTATTTAGCCCATTTAATTTATCTTCAAGCTCTGATTTAGCAGTTAACATTATAACTTTAGCATCAACCTTTTCATCTCTTATTTCTTTTAAAATATCAAAACCATTAACCCCTGGAAGCATTACATCTAGAATAATTAAATTATAAACACCACTTAAAGCATTATATAAACCATCTTCTCCATCATTAGATACATCTACTAAATATTTTTCTTTTCTTAAAGTACTAGCAATTACATCAGCTAAATTAACTTCATCCTCTACAACTAAAATTCTCATTTCCTTCACCTAAATCAAATATACATTTTAAATATTAAAATAATATTAAAACTATTTATATTGTATCATAATAAAAGAAGATTTTTCATCTTCTTTACTCATCGTCATCTTCATCGTCAGATTCTTCTTTTATTTTAAAAGTCTCATCAACTTGACCGGTTGTAATTAAATATCCCATTAAATCATCTAAATCCATATTCCCTCCAATCCATTTTAAAAAATGTATTATTCTACATTAATAATATCATATATAGAAAAGAAAAATAAATATATTATTATTATAAAATAAAAACAGAGCTAATTACCCTGTTTAACTTTACTTAGTGTTTGTTTTATAATATTACCTTTAATATTATTTATAGTATACCATCCATATTTAGTCATTTCATCATATGTTCTTGCTTGATGACAAACAGTCTCATCTAATCCATTTTTTAGTACATCTCTTACATTAGAATTAGAACTTTCTAATGTACCATGAACATAAACTTCCATTGTACTTTTTAAAACTAATAAGTAGTTTTCCATTAATAATTTATCATTCATTACTACATTCCTCCAATAATTTAACTAATTTTTTCTCCATAGCATCATGTTTCTTATATTCTTTATTTAAAAAAGAAATTAAATTATTATCTTCCATTAAATTTATTGATTCATTAATAATAGATTTAATATTTTGTTCATGACCAATGGCATCTTCAACATACAATAATTCTTTTTGTGTCATAAATTCCTCCTGTTATTATTATGAACACTTAGCGTAGTAATTATACAATCAAAACAAAAATATACACAATTGTAAAAAAATTAATTATAAATTACAATATTTATGATTGGAGGTGAGTAATGATTAGAGATAAAAGTGAAATAAAAAAATATAATGATTTGGATTTTTTTAAAAAAATATTGCCTTCTGAAAATAAAATATTAAATTATTGCAAAAATGATTTAATATATGAATATTTTACATATTTTATTTGGACATTATATTGTGAAAATGCATTATGGAGCAACTATACCCTAGAAGGACTATATAAACAAGCTTTAGAATCATTAATTAATGATATTCCAAATTATAAAGATTTAAATTTTAATAAAATAGAAAATCTATTAAAAGATAAATATTCAATCAGTATAAAAAATAAAAATCCAATAAAAATAGAAGAGATAAAAATTTAATAGCCACTAAATATTTACTCTTCAAAAAATTTATCCATACTAACATCAAGAACAGTTGCAATTTTATAAAGTGTCGTAAGAGATATATTTTTAATACCTCTATCAGATTCCATTCTTCTGATATAATCAGGTGTTACATTGATAGCTTCAGCTAAATCCATCAATCTAATATTTTTCTCTTTACGATACTTTTTTACGTTTTTACAAACTATTTCTCTGATGTTTGGATTGAAGTTATATTGTTTTAACATACATATCACTTCCATAATTATTATTGCAAATAATTAAGAAAAAATAAGTAAACGCTCCGTTAGATATATAAAGAAAAAGAAGCATTTGCTTCTTTAATAAAACTAATCAATATAATCACATATATGACTATCATCAACAGCTACACTTCCATCTTCCAATTTATCTATTACATAATAACCTAAACATAAATCAAAATCATTATTAACATGCCAATTAGAATAATAAGTTCCATCAATAAAAGTATTGAAATCAGACACCTTTAATATAGTTTGGCCTTGCTTATTAACTTGAAAATATTTTTGATATTCACTATAATTCCCAATTATATAGTTCTTTTCATTATTACTTATACTATTTTTAATATCATCATTAAATCTTTTATTTTCATATGAAACAAATACAGCAATACCTACGCCTAACACAATTAATACAATTGCAATAGCTATAACTTTTAAATTACCTATCATTATAAACCTCACCATTTATAAGCATAAACGTCATACTTAAATCCGTATAAATTTTATTACCATGTTCATTTCTAGTATTATAAATATGCATATAATACCTACCAGTTTCATTTAGATAACTAGCAATATTTTCAGTATATTTTCCATTATATAAAACATTACCTTCTTTTTTTATCTTCAATTTAACATCATTATTTACTATTTTATATACATATTTTTTTTCTTCATTTAATTTATTATAAAAAGAACCATTTATTCTTAAATTATTAATATCATATACTTCATATTCCTTAAAATCTAATAATAAACTATCTGTTTTAGTTATTATAATATCTTGAAAATTTTCACCAACATCATAGTTTTCTTTTGTTACTTTATTATTAAAAGTTTCTCTATAAATATATTTCATTTTAGTATTATTTAATGACACTACAAATTCATTAGAATAATAATTTTGACTACTTCCTTTACTAAAATATAAACTAATAACTGCTGCTACACTAAAAAGAATAATACCTAAGATTATAAAAGGTTGAAATATATTATTATCACTTATCATATTAACCATCCTATCATACATAATATAACATATTTTAAAAGTTATTCAAAATAAAACGAGAGTCAATTATTCATGACTCTCTTTCAGGGGGAAATCTAAATATCAGTTCGTAACAATTTAAAACTATGTTAAAGTCTTATAAAATAAGGCTTTTTCATTTTCTTAAATT
>CACZRB010000068.1 GCA_902783555.1 uncultured Erysipelotrichaceae bacterium | reverse complement strand
TGACAACAATCATACAATTATTTAAAATTAATTTATATTATAATTCTTTTTTTAGGAGATATATCTCCACACTTATTCTACACTAACTTTTTTTATAGTCTATTCCTTGATAAGCTTTATCTTTTTTTAGTTTTTTTACAACACCATTTAAAATATCAATTTTTTTTAAAGCCCATAAAGGCTCAATTAAATCTTCTTTTTTAGGATCACCTGTAAGTCTATGAACAACTATATTTGGATTTAATAGTTTAAGTTGTTTACAAACAATATCAATATATTCATCAAGAGTTAATAATTTAAATGGCTTATTATTAAACATATTAGCAAGAGTAGTATTCTTTACAATAAATAAATTATGAATTTTAATACCATCAATATTTAAACTATTTAAGTACCTAATATTTTCAAGCATCATATCTTCTGTTTCATTTGGAAGACCATTAATAATATGAACAACTATATTTATATTATTATCCTTTAATTTTTTTACACAAGAAGTAAAGTTTTTTTTATCATGTCCTCTATTAATAAATTTTAAAGTATCATCAAAAGAAGACTGAAGTCCCAACTCAACAGTGAGAAAAGTTCTACTATTTAAATCTTTTAAGTATTCTAAACATTCATCCGAAATACAGTCAGATCTAGTCCCAATTGATAAACCAATAACATCCGGATATGTTAATACCTCTTCAAATCTTTTCTTTAAATTATCTACTGTATCAAATGTATTAGTAAATGAACCAAAATAAGCTATATATTTAGCATTAGGCCATTTATTATCCATCATTTTCTTTTGTTCATCATATTGTTCACGTAAGGTACTATTTATATTTCCTGCATATTCATAACTGCCAGAGCAAAAAATACATCCCTTACCACCATTTAATCTATTAGGACAGCTAAAGCCTCCATTAAAAGAAAGTTTAACAACCTTGCCACCAAATTTCTTTTTATAATAGTCAGATAAATTATTATAATACATTTTCTTCACCAATTCATATTTTAACAAATATATGATATAATCTAAAGAGAAGAAAGGAACATTTTTATGAAAAGAAATATTATAAGTTTATTTATCACTTTATTTATTGGCTACATTTCATTTTATTTATTTTTACCAGCTTTAAACATTCATAATTTAGGATTTTGGATATTCTTAATATATCTAATTATTATTTATAGTTTTATTGCTTTTACTAGCAGTATTGGAGAGTTATTTAGAACTAATCGTATTAAACAGCATAAAACTAAATTTGGATTTGGAATTATAATGTTAGTACCAATTATTTTATTATTAATTATTCTTTCTGATATAATTGGCGGTCCAATATTTAATGCTAGTAAATATGCATCTCGTATTACTATTGATGAAACTAAAACATTTACTGATGATGTAGAACAAGTAGATTTTACTAAATTACCATTACTTGATAAAGATTCATCTCAAAAATTAGGAGATCGTGTAATGGGTCAAATGAGTGAGTTAGTAAGTCAATTTAATGTATCAGATATTTATACCCAAATTAATTATAACGATAAGATAATAAGAGTTACTCCTTTAGAGTATGCTTCATTTATTAAATGGATGACAAATAAAAAAGATGGAGTAAGAGGATATATAACAGTAGATAGTGTAACTGGTGAATCAAATTTAACTAAATTAGATAAAGGAATGAAATATGTCCCATCTGCTCATTTTAACGAATTATTATCTCGTAAATTAAGATTTTCTTATCCAACTGATTGTTTTGGAAGAATATCATTTGAAATTGATAATGAAGGTAATCCTTATTGGATAGTACCAGTAATTACCTATAAGTGGATTGGTCTTCGTGCCGAGGTAACAGATTTAATTATTTTAAATCCATTTGATGGAACAAGTAAAAAAATGAAAATATCTGAAGTACCTACATGGGTAGATATGGCATATTCTGCAGATTTAATTATCGAACAAGTTAATGATTGGGGGACATATAAACAAGGCTTTATCAATAGTATCTTTGGTCAAAAAAATGTTGTAAATACTACTGAAGGATATAATTACTTAGCTATGAATGATGATATCTATTTATATACAGGTATTACATCTATAGTAGCTGATGAATCTAATTTAGGCTTTATTTTAACAAATATGAGAACTAAAGAAACAGCATTTTATAGTGCACCAGGTGCTGAAGAATATAGTGCTATGGCTTCTGCCGAAGGTGCTGTACAGCAAATGAAGTATACTTCAACATTCCCATTATTAATTAATTTAAATAATAAGCCAACATATTTAGTAAGTTTAAAAGATGCTGCTGGTTTAGTTAAAATGTATGGATTTGTTGATGTAGCCGACTATCAAAAAGTAGTTGTTACTGATTCATCAAAAGGAATTGAAGTAGCTGCACAAAACTATTTAGGTGATGTAAAAGTAACTCCAGATGAAAGTAAATTATTAACTAAAACAATTACCATTAAATCAATTAAAGATGCAACTATTAGTGGCAATTCTTACTATTATATTACTGATGAAAATGATAATAAATATAAGGCATCAATTAGCATTAGTGATGAACTACCATTCTTAAAAAATGGTTCAACTATTAAAATTGGATTTAATGCAGAGACTAATATAACAAATATAGTTAAAATATATTAAAAAGGTGGAAATCTAATATGAAAAAGAAAATAATAATATTATTAATTATAATTATTCTTATCTTATTAGGTTTTTTCTTTCTCTATAAGAAAGAAAAAACTACAAAACAAGATAATAAAACTGAAGTATCATTAACCAATAATTTTGATATAAATTTATTAAAACTAGTTAATCAAAAAGAAAAGGATAATTTTTTAATAAGCCCTTACTCAATAAAAATGGCACTATCTTTATTAAAAGAAGGAGCAAACGGAAATTCTTTAAATGAAATAAATAATACTTTAAAAGAACCTCCAGCTTCTATTAACAATAAAAATATTAAAATAGCTAATGCTTTATTTATTAGAGATATATATCAAAAATATATTGAAAAAGATTTTATTTCAAATTTACAAAAGAAGTATAATTCAGATATATTAATAGATAAATTTAAAACCCCAGATATTATTAATAATTGGGTAAATAAAAATACTGATGGAATGATTAATAAAGTATTAGACAATATGACTGATGATTTTGTATTAGGATTAGCTAATGCTATTGCTATAGACGTTAAATGGCAAGATGAATTTGAATGTGTATCAACTACAGAAGAAAAATTTACTAACTCTAATAACAAAGATATTAAAGCTCAAATGATGCATAAAAGCTATTCATATGAAGATGTTAAATATATTAAAAGTGATACAGCTGAAGGAATTATTTTACCTTACATAAAAGAATCAAATCTAGAGTTCATTGGAATCCTTCCAACTAAAAATATTAATGATTATATTGAAAATAATTTAGAAAGTGATTTATCTAATCTTGATAAATTAGCAACTAGTGCAAATTCAAAATTACAAATTAATTTATCTATTCCAAGATTTAATTTTGATTATTCTCTAAATACATTTAAAGATATTTTAATAAAAATGGGAATTAAAGACGTATTTGATAGTGGAAAAGCTGATTTAACTAAAATTATTACTAAAGACAATTTAATTAAAAGTAATAGTGGTAATATTTATGTAGATGACGCTATTCATAAAACATATATTGATTTTAATGAAAGTGGTACTAAAGCTGCCGCAGTTACATACTTTGGCGTAAAAAATACCGCACTAATAAGAGATGATAACGAAACAATTGATATTAAATTTAATAAACCATTTATAACTATTATAAGAGAAAAAGATTCTAATGAAATACTGTTTATAGGTGTTGTTAATAATCCAAATATTTGGAATGGAACAACTTGTCAAAAACAAGAAATCTAGCACAAAAATGCTAGATTTTTTAAAAAAGAAAACTTGCGTTTATTCATCCATTATTATACAATATAGTTAATAATAGGAGATAATAAATCTTATGAAGAGTAATAAATGGATAATAATAGGGGGCATAGTAGCCTTATTTCTAGTAGTAAGTGGAATAACTTATGCGTATTTTTTTGCTAAAATAACAGGTAATGAAAAAACAAGTACGATAAAT
>CACZRB010000067.1 GCA_902783555.1 uncultured Erysipelotrichaceae bacterium | reverse complement strand
TATAGGTTTACTTTTAGTCCAGTTAGTGATTTAATAAAACAAGGTGGTAAATTTGAAAAGGAGATTAGGAAAACAAATATTTAAAAACTCTATAATCTATTCAATTTATCTTTTTTTATTAGAAATAGTAGTTAAGATAAATACAGGAAATAGTATTTTAGATTGGAGCACTTTAAGAATACTAATTAGTTCTATTATTATTGGAATAGTTTTAGGACTTATTATGAGCTTATTTAAAGGTAAAGCAAATAAGATAATAGGTACAATAATTACATTTTTACTAAGCGTATACACTTGGGCTGAAATTAATTTATTTAATTATCTTGGTTTCTTTATGGGAATTGGAAATGCTGAACAAGGTACTAAAATAGTTGACTATATAAAAGATTATATTCAGTCTGCAAAACTAATTAGTTTATTAGTATTAGTTCCATTTATTATGTATGTAATTTATATTTGGTGGTTAGATGGATATTTAAATAGACGTAAGTTAGATAAAACAACAGTATTTATCTTTAAAAGAGATACTTTTGGTAAAAAAAGTCTTTCTTTAATAGTGAGTTTAATAATAATTTGCTCTTTATCTATTCTTTATTATTTTTCATTAGATGCTAAATTTATGCAAAATAAATTACAGACTATTAAAAATTCTTCTTTAATTAAGACAAGCGATAATTCAAATTTATCTGTTAGTCAGTTTGGCGTATATACATATGCATTATCTGATTTAGCTATTCAAGCTTTTCATATTGAAGAAGACGAAATAGAAATAGTTGAAACAAACCCAAATAGTGTTAATGAAGTAGTAACAAATTATACAAGAACAATAGATGATACAGCTTGGAATATGTTAATTGATAATGAAAAAGATTCTACGTTAAATAAATTAAATAAATATTTTATTAATCGTGATATAACTGATAAAAATGATTATACTGGTATATTTGAAGGTAAAAATTTAATAGTTGTTCTAATGGAATCAGTTAATATGATATCTATTAATGCAGAAGAATTTCCAACTTTATATAAAATATATAATGAAGGAATTAGTTTTAGAAATAATTATACTCCAAGAAATAATTGCAGTACTGGTAATAATGAAATGACAGTTATGACAAGTCTATTTACAATTAATAATACATGTACTGCTAATAAGTATAAAAATAATGTATATCCTGAAGCTATATTTAATATGTTTAATAATGCTGGTTATAAAACCAGTAGTTATCATGATTATAGTGAAGCATATTATTATAGAAGAACAATTCATCCTAATATGGGAAGTATGAAATATTATAATGTATCTGATTTAGGAATAAGATGGAATGCTAAATATGAAGAATGGCCTTCAGATGTTGACTTAATTGAAAAAGCAACTCCACATTTTATAGATGAAGATAAATTTATGGTATTCTTAACTAGTGTAACTACTCATCAACCATATACGGTATCTAGCGAATATGGTGATAAAAATTTAAGTGAATTTAAAGAATATAAGTATAGTAAAGCAGTAAAAAGATATATGTCTAAAATGAAAGAATTAGATAAGGCTATGGAGTTATTACTAGAAAAGTTAGCATCTGCAGGTAAATTAGAAGATACTGTTATTGCGCTTTTTGCAGATCACTATCCATATGGTTTAACTACAAGTCAAATTAATGAAGTATTAGATTATGATGTTACTGTAAATAAAGAAGTAGATAGAACACCAATGGTTATATATAATCCTAATATAGAAGCAGATCAAATAACAAAATATACAACTATTATTGATTTACTTCCAACTTTACTTAATATGTTTAATTTAGATTATGATCCAAGACTTTATTTAGGAACTGATATTTTTTCTGGTAATTATGGTAGAGCCGTATTTGCTGATGGTTCATGGCAAGATGAAAAAGGATATTACAGTGCTACTTCTGGAAAAATGAAGTATTCTGATTATGAAAATGGTTATTACCATGAAAATGAATTACTAGAAATTAATACTGAAATTACTACTAGACAAAAAATGAGCGCTTTAGCCATTAAAAATAATTATTTTAAGTATTTAAATAATGGTATTAATAAATATAAAGAAATTATCGAGAGTGAAAAAGTAAATACAACTTCTGAAGAAATAACCGAGAAAGAAAGTGAGGAAAACTAATGAATTTAGTAATTGTTGAGTCCCCAAGTAAAACTAAAACAATCGGAAAATACTTAGGAAGTAATTATAAAGTAGTTTCTAGTAAAGGCCATATACGAGACTTAGCAACAACTGGTAAATTTGGACTTGGTATTGATATTGAAAATAATTTTGAACCAAATTATACAGTTATCAAAGGAAAATCTAATGTAATAAAAGAACTAAAAAAAGATGCTGCTTCATGTGATAAAGTTTATCTTGCTACCGACCCAGATAGAGAAGGGGAAGCAATAAGTTGGCATATTTATGATGCACTAAAATTAAAACCCAATGACTATGATAGAGTAGTTTTTAATGAAATTACTCATGATGCAGTTGTTAATGCATTTAATCATCCTAGAAAAATAGATGAGAATTTAGTTAAAAGTCAAGAAACAAGAAGGATGCTTGATAGAATTATTGGCTTTAGATTATCTAAATTAATGCAATCTAAAACCGGTGGTAAAAGTGCTGGACGTGTTCAAAGTGTAGCATTAAAACTAATTGTTGATAGAGAAAGGGAAATAGAAGCATTTATACCCGAAGAATATTGGACAATAAAAGCTATATTTCCAGATTTTGAAGCTCATTTAGAAAAATATAAAAATAAAAAAATAGAGATTAAAAGTGATGTAGAAGCAACTAAAATACTTAATAGTTTATCTAAAAGTTATAATATTGAATCAGTTGAAAAGAAAGAAAAAAATAAAAAGGGAGTAATGCCATTTACAACATCTACTCTTCAACAAGCATGTGCTAATAAATTTAATTTTGGAGCATCCAAAACTATGCGTATAGCGCAAAAATTATATGAAAGTGTAGATATTGGAACTGAAACAGTGGGTTTAATTACTTATATGCGTACAGACTCTCTTAGACTTTCAGATGTATTTGTTAAAGATGCTCATAATTATATAGTAAAGAATTTTGGAAAAGAATATGTTGGACCTGTTAAAAAAGCTAAAAGTACTCAAAATGTTCAAGATGCTCATGAAGCAATTAGACCAACATCAATTACTCGTACACCAGAAAGTATTAAAGAATATTTAACTCCTGATGAATATAAAGTTTATAGTATTATATACGCAAGAGCACTTGCTTCAGTTATGGCTGATGCTAAAGTACTTGCTACAACAATTATATTAGAAAATAATGATTATTATTTTAAAGCAACTGGACAGATTGTAACATTTAAAGGTTATTTAGATGTTTATGGTAAATATATGGATAGTGAAGATGTTATTTTACCTGATTTTGAAGGATATAATACTAAAGTAATTATTGCAGAAGATACAATTAAAGAGCAACACTTTACATCTCCAAAACCTAGATTTACAGAAGCATCTTTAATTAAAGAATTAGAATCATTAGGTATTGGTAGACCATCAACATATGCTAAAATATTAGAAGTTATTAAAGAAAGAGCATATGTACGCTTAGAAGATAAAAAATTTATTCCTACTGAAGTTGGATTTGAAATAACTGATAAATTGCAAGAATTTTTCTCTAATATTATTAATGTAGAATATACTGCTAATATGGAAACAGATTTAGATTTAATAGCAGATCAAAAAGAAGATAATATAAAAGTATTAAAATCATTTTATGAGACTTTTGAACCTCTAGTTAAAAAAGCTTTTGATGAAATGGAAAAGAAAGCTCCTGAAGAAACTGGAGAAACATGTCCAGAATGTGGTAGTCCATTAGTAATAAGAAGTGGGAAATTTGGTAAATTTACCGCATGCTCTAATTATCCAACATGTAAATATATTAAAAAAGAAGAAAAAGAAATAACTACGATTTGTGAGTGTCCTTCATGTGGTCATAATATTATAGAAAAGAAAAGCCACAGAGGCAAAGTATTTTATGGATGTGATAATTATCCAGCATGTAAAATGGCATACTGGGATAAGCCTACAGGTGAAAAATGTCCTGAATGTAGTGCTTTACTTGTTGAACATGGTAAAAAAATTAAATGTTCAAATTGTGATTATGTAAAATAGATAATATTATATTTTAAATATATGAAGATAATGCCTCTTTGTGGAAATTAATAAAATATTTACGCGGGGAGGTATTTTTAATACATATAAATTATCTTTTAGAAAAGAGAATGCAGATGGAAAGAAAACAAAAAGGAATATTAATCGTAAGTTTAGTGGCACTATTTTTATTAGCAGTAGGAATAACCTATGCATATTTTATACCTAATAGTTAATAATTATCGATAATTAATTATACGCTTTTACCTTTAAAATTACAAAATAATATTTCTCTTGCACCAAACAAATAGCCGTGGTATAATACTTATAGCTTTGAAGGGAGGTATCAAGATGACTAAGGTAGAAGTTAGAAATGGTGACGTTGATAAAGCTTTAAAAAGATTTAAAATTAAAGTTGCAAGAAGTGGAGTCCCTTCAGAAATAAAGAAACATAAATGTTATGAAAAACCAGGAGTTCGTAGAAGAAACGAACTTAAAGAAAATATTAAAAATTCTCGTAAAAAGAATCGTAATAGAGACTAGGTGAAAATATGTTTGAACAAATTACTAAAGATTTAACTAATGCTATGAAAGAAAAAGAGGCTTTTAAATTATCTGTTTTAAGAATGCTTAAGAGTGCCTTAAAAAATGAAGAAATTAATAAAAAAGCTCCTTTAACTGATGATGAAGTATTAGGAGTAATTAAAAAACAAGTTAAAACTAGAAAAGATTCTAAAGCTGAATATGAAAGTTATAATAGATTAGATTTAGCTAACGATTTACAAAAAGAAATTGATATATTAAATACATATTTACCTGAAGAACTTTCAGAAGATGAGGTTAAAAAAATAGTTGAAGAAACTATAAATGAAATTAAGCCTGAAGGAATGAAAGGTATGGGAATAGTTATTAAAACTATTGGTGCTAAATATGGTGCTCAAGTAGATATGGGATTAGTTTCAAAACTTGTAAAAGAAAAATTAATGAACCAATAATGGTTCTTTTTTAATAATAGTTTGCAATAAGGTGGTGAATGATGAAGAAATATGTAAAATACATTGTATTATTGTTTATATTTATTAGTTCTATTGTATTTATGAATTGCAATAGTGAGTTATATAAAGATTCTATTCTTAAAATTGAGAAAATAGATATTCATGATAAAGATATTCAAGTAAATGATAATTTAAAAGAAGAGTACTATTTTGAAACAATAACTGGAATTATTATTAATGGTAAATATAAAAATACTAAGGCTTCTTTTGAAAATATTAGATCATATTCAAGAGTATATGATGAAGAATATAGCGTCAATGATGAGGTATTTGTTAGTTTAGATGATGATGGAAATATTACAGAAGTAATTAATTTAAGAAGAGATAAATATTTAGTACCATTATTCGTATTCATGATTTGCTTGCTTATTGCAGTAGGTGGGATAAAAGGATTATATACATTTGTTAGTTTAATTATAAATATTTTAGTAATTTGGCTTATAACTATTTTAAGAGATAAGAATATAAGTATTTTCTTATTATTTGTTATTGGATCATGTTTGATGTGTTTTATATCATTGCTTCTTACAAGTGGTAAAAATAAAAAAACACTAGTAGCAGTAGTATCATCAATTATCTCTTTATTTATAACATTTATTATCTCTTATGTTATCATCAGCATCTTTAGTTCTGATATTCCATATTGGTATATGGATTATGTAGATATATTATATGATTATAAAGAAGTATTTTTAGTTAGTGTATTAATTAGTGGACTTGGTGCTATTATGGATATTGCAATAAGCTTAACATCTACTATTAATGAGTTAATATCTAATTCGCCTAAAATAAGTGTAAAAACGTTAAAAAAATCAGGTACTATTTTATCAGAAGATATATTAGGTACTATGGTTAATGTTTTATTATTTACAAGTATATCTGGATGTATTCCCATGCTTATATTTGTAATGAGAAATAATATTCCAGTCTTAACTGCCTTTAATATGTATGCTAAGATTGAAATGATAAGGTTTATGACTGGATGTATTGGTATTTTAATTACTATACCAATTACGATGTATATAGCAATATATTTCTTTAAAGCAAGGGGGAAGAAAATATGATTTTAATTCCTTATAGTATTGTTATAATATTACTAAGTATATTTATAGGTAAAAAAAGAGGATTAAAAGGAATACTATCACTAGTATTTAACTTCCTTTTTATCATAATGTCACTTATATTAATTAACTTTGGATTTAATATTTATATTATATCTATACTTGCTTTTTTAAGTATTTCAAGTATTATTATATTTTATTTAAATGGTTATAATATTAAAACTAAATCTGCCTTTTTAGGAGTAATAATAGTATCAATTATTAATGCTTTAATTATATTTTATCTAAATAATAAACTTCATTTAGGCAGCTTTTCTTATGAATTTATTGATGAAATATCAGCATATTCTTTTAATATTAATTTAAATTTAAAAGAAATTAGCTTTATCGTATTATTATTTATATGTACTGGTAGTGTTTGTGATACTGCTATTGCAATATCATCAGCGCTTTATGAAATAAATGATAATGCTAAGTTAAATAGTAAAGAATTATTTGCTTCTGGTATGAATGTAGGAAAAGATATAATTGGTACAACTGTTAATACTTTATTATTTACTTTTATTGCTGGATTTTTAGGCTATTTATTATGGCATAATTATGATAGCTTTTTTAGTGTTTTAAACTATCATGGATTTGCATCAGAGGTAATTGAACTAATGACAGCTATAATTGGATGTTTATTAATAATACCAATAACTTCATTAATTGAAATAAAATTATTGAAAAATAAAAGCAATCATTCTTAAATAAACTGATTGCTTTTATATATCATAATAAAAACACTGCCAAAAATAGGTAATGGATTAATAATCTCATCTCTTTATTTTTAATTCTAGAATATCAATAGAATTTTACTAGTTAAAAATACTTGCTATAATCTCTACTAATATTGTAAAATATAAATAGATAATTGGAGGCACCTATGACAAGTAATAAAAAGATAATTATTAGTTTATCTATAATAGGATTATTATTAGTAAGTTTAGCTATTAGTTATGCTTATTTTAGTGCTAAAATAACTAATAATG
>CACZRB010000066.1 GCA_902783555.1 uncultured Erysipelotrichaceae bacterium | reverse complement strand
TAGTAGAAGGGATAAGGTGAAAGAATGAAAATCGAAGTAAAGATAATGCCTAAAGAAGAATTTAACGAAGAAGGATTAGGTTGGTCTGAAGGAGTAGAAATAGATGAGTTTATTTTAAATCCATCAGACGTTGAATTTAGATGGGATGATGGTTCTACATTGCCATATAATGATTTTATATTTTTTGGTAATGAATATTATTATGGAATATTTATTGATGGTATAAATCAAAATAAATATCAAAATAAATTAGATATGGCTATGAATTTATTAGATTATCTTGATGATGCAGGTTTAATTGACGATGAAGAAAGTTTTACAACATTACAAAAATTAAGAGGTGAATACGATGGATAAGACAATTTTGGATATGAGCGATGAAGAATTCGATAAATCGTGTAAACAATGGTTTGAATCTTCTGAAGGGAAAAACGCATTAGAGCAATTAAAACACGATATGAGAGAATATGAAAATGCTCAAAAAGAAAAGAAAAAACATCGTATTAGAAAATTTTTCAAACAATTATTTTGTAAACATCAATGGGAAGATGGTAGTAATTTACCGGGATGTCAAAGTTTTATTTGTTCAAAGTGTAATAAAGAATTTTGGTGGTATCCGGAATAAAAATATTATGGCATAGAGACTTCCTATAATTAACATATGAATAGTAAGAAAAAGGAGGGTTGTTTTGCAACCATTTAGTCTTCGCCAAATAACAATACAAAGGCATAAGAAGTTCCTCACATTAACAAATTTGAATAGTAGATAAGCATTTTTATAAATGTAAATCTACTACTCGTGCCGCTGAGTTGACTCACTCGAATGAGTCTATACTTCTCGCCTATTTATGTTGGCTGGAGTATTCCCGCCGACCCTCTTCGGAGGGGTTAATTTAAAATATAATAGAGGTGATTAAAATGGAAAAGATATTTATTAAAAAAATAGAAAAAGAAGAACATTATCATCAATATTATTGTGATAAATGTAATAAATTAATGGATGAGTGTAAAGAATGGGATGATGGTTATATCCCTAATACACCAGTTGAAACAAGATATACAATAGATAATTATATTATAAAAATGTTATTATGTGATGATTGTAAAAATAAGTTTTTAAATGATTTTTATAATGTTTTAGAAAAATTAGGATTTACAAAGAAAGGTAATTAAGATGATAAGTGACGAATTATTTGACGAGCTATTTCCCATTGGGTATAGATTATTGAGTTATACTGATAAGCCGCCAATAACGAGAGGTCAATGGAAATGTATTGGTATGTTAGGTTTAACATATTATGTATTTGAAAGAACAGATTAAGGTGATGAAATATGACTAAAGAAGAATTATTAAAGAAAATAGAAGATTATGAGGAGACTAAAAATCTTAATAGAATGGGATGTAGTGAAAATTGGTATGACCCAGTTTATGCTATTAAGAGAACATTCTCAAAAGAAGAAATAATTAATATGTCTCAATTAGAAATAGATAATTTAATTAAATTAGCAAATAATATTTCAGAAGGGCTATGGTAGAAGGTGAATGAAATGACAAGAAAATATAACAAAATTAAAAATATTACAATAAAAAGTCATAATATTAATTTTGATGTCAATGCTATAGAGATGCCTTCTAAGCATATTTTAAAGACCGTAGAAAGACTTTATCATCGAGGATATGCAAACCCTAGTTCTGTATATAAAGATGGCAGAATAGCCGCAGAAATGGTTGATAGAGCACGTTTACAAGTGGCTAAAGCATTAGGTTGTGAAGCAGATGAAATATTTTTTACAAGTGGAGCATCAGAAAGTAATGCGTGGGTTGCCAATCAATTTAATATTTTTGTAGATAAATCATCACATCATTCGCTTATAGATTCTACTAAATATAATAAATCTAATAAACCTAAAATAATTGCTTTTCCGTGGATGGTTAGCGAAACAGGTGAATGTCTACGAGATAAATATAATTTAAATATGGAAGGTGCTTATTATTTTGTAGATTTAACTCAAGCAATTGGGAAAACAAATATAAATTTAAATAATTATCCTAATATAATATTAGCATCAGCATCTGGACAAAAATTCGGTGGAATTCAAGGTGCTGGTATATTATATATTAAAAAAGATTGGCAAGATAAAATTAAACCAATGATATATGGCAGTCAAGAGAATGGTTTAAGAGGAGGGACAATTAATGTCCCAGCTGTAGTTGGTTTTGGTGAAGCCATTCAAGAGGTTTATAAAATGGATAATAAGGTAAATTTTTTCTATAGAACAAGTAAAATTTTAAATAATATAGCTCATAATATTCAAAATTTAAATTTACCTGTTGATTATCAAATACATTCTAATGTAATGAATATTACTTTTAAACATTTAAGTTCTGCAACAGCAGTTCAATTATTTGATAAATATGGTTTCAACGTGAGCAGTGGTTCTGCGTGTATGGCAGGTTCAGAAGAACCAGCACAAGCTTTTTTAGAGAGTGGTTATACTAAAGAAAAAGCTTTAAAAACAATAAGAATCAGTGTTGGACGTGGAAATAAATTAAGAGAGGCAAAAAAGTTCGTAAAAATATTAAAGAAGATTCTTGACAAATACGATAAATAATGCTAATCTTATTTTAAGCTCGAGGACGGCATATCGAGCACGACATATTAAAAGAAGGAGGAACAAATAATATGGCAGGATTTCAAAAAGCCAAGAGAGAAAAAATCTGGTTAAAGATACTTCTTGGTGGTGCCAGTGGTAGTGGAAAATCTTATTCAGCTTTGAGACTAGCGACAGGAATAGCTAAAAAAGGTAAAGGTAAGGTTGCTGCTATCGACACAGAAGCAGGACGTATAAGATATTATGCTAATGAATTTGATTTTGATGATTTACAATTAGATGAACCTTATACACCTGAAAAATATATTAATGCAATTGATGAAGCAATTGAAGGAGGATATTCAGTATTAATTATTGATAGTATTTCTCACGAATGGAATTATTGTGTTGAAGAACACGATAAAATGCCAGGAAATTCTTATACAAAC
>CACZRB010000065.1 GCA_902783555.1 uncultured Erysipelotrichaceae bacterium | reverse complement strand
GATACTATGGCAGTTCCTTTTAGAAGAACTAGTAAAACTAAAAAAAGAATGCGTCGTACACATTTAAAGAAAACTGTACCTGGATTTATTAATTGTCCAAATTGCGCAGAACCTATTAAACCACATAGAGCATGCCCTAAATGTGGCTACTATAAAGGTAAAGAAGTTATTGAAGTTAGTGAAAAAGAAGAAAACTAACTTTTTTCTTGTCATTAAAAATTAATTATAATATAATAATATTAGGAAAGAGGTAGGAATATGAATGTGAGTTTTAATGGAGCTGGAGAAGATGCTTTATTTGGAGGATTAGCCGCAGTTTTAGGTGGAGCTTTGATTTTTTTCTTATTAATTGTAATTGCTGTTGTTGTTTTTATAATAATTGCAACTGTAAAAGTTTATAAAAAAGCCGGAAAAGCTGGTTGGGAAGCTATTATACCTTATTATAGTAATTGGGTATTATGTGAAATAGCTGGTGTAAAATGGTGGTTTTTCTTAATAATGTCTGCTACTAGTATTTGTGGCATTCTTGGACTTGTTATATTAGAACCTTTAGCAGCTTTAGTTTCACTTGCTGGATCATTTGCTGTTCATTATAATTTAGCATTAAAATTTGGTAAAGATGCAGTTGGTTATGGTATTGGGTTAACATTACTTCCTGTAGTTTTTTATCCAATATTAGCATTTGGAGATGCAACATTTAATGATGTAAAAGTTAGTTCTTATGGACCAATTACTGAAGAAAAGTTTGAATCAACATTTAATACAAATGGAACAAAAACTGAAACTAAAGCAGAGCCAAAAAAGAAAAGTTCTAGTAAGGCTAAATTTTGTAAAAATTGTGGTGCTGAAATTACCGATGCAAAGTTTTGCCCTAATTGTGGAACAGAAATACGCTAATATAGTGTATTTTTTTTTATAATTATGTTATAATGTTTTAAGAGTAGAGAGTGATGAAATGAAAAAAAATAAAATTGTCTTAAAGCATTGCCCATATTTTTATAAAATTATAAATTTTGAATATCTTGAAGATGATAATATCACATCTAAATTAATTGACATATATAAAAATTTTATTTTTAATGTTGATGTTACAAATGAAGAGGATTTAAAAAGAGTAGAAAAAATTGACTTTGTTTTAAATAAATATATTGAAGATTATTTTTTCCGTAAAGATATGAAAAGTAGATTATTAAATGTTAAAATTAACAGAAATACTGATAATATATTAAAGAATATAGTAGAAAGTATTATTAATGCTTTTGATTCATATGAAATGGATTATACTCGAAATATATATTTTGCTAGGTGGATTTAATGGATCAGGATTTTTATATTGAAGAAAGTAGCCCTATTAAAGTCATAATAACTATTATAATTTTTATGGCTTTAATAGCTGGTGGTATATATTTTTATATGGATTATAAAACCAAAGATAATATTAAACTTAAGAATGTTACCGTTGAATTAGGAGATAAATTAAGTACAGATATTAGTACTTATATTACTGGTAATAATATTGATACATACTCTTTAGATATTTCAAATATTAGTGTTGATGAAGATGGTAAAACTAATAGTACTGGTGAATATTCTTATAAAATTAAAAAAAATGGAGAAGTAAAAAAAGGAAAATTATATGTAAAAGATACTATTAAGCCTAGTTTTAAAGTAGAAGATTTAAATGTTGGGGTTAATGAAGATTTTAATCCAAATGATTTTTTGATTAAATGTGAAGATTTATCACTACCTTGTTCAGTAAAATTTAAAAAGGTTAAAGATTTAGAATTAAATAAAGAAGAAGGTACTTATAAAACTACAATTATAATTAGTGATGCTGCTGGGAATGAAGAAGTGCAGGATGTTAATCTTATAGTTAGTGGTGAGGGTACTTTAGCAAAGAAAAAAGCTTCTAATTTGGAATTTGATCATTTATCTGAAGAAGATACTAATTGGGATAAAACATATACTTTAAAGCTTGATAAAGGTATAAATGAGGAAAGTATTGAATATAATGATGCAATTAATTTAGTTAGTACTAAAGAATATGAATTTAGTAAAAGTATCACTGATAAGAAAATACTTGTAATTTATAATAAATATAATTATGTTATTGGCTTTAGTGTAAAAGTAACATTTGATGATAATAGCTATATATATATAACCAAAGATAATGCTACTGAAAAAGAAATAACTAATGAAGAAGAAAATTAATAGAGTTAAAAGCTCTATTTTTTTAGTGGATAGTAGTTTTAATTGTTATCTTTAATTTTAAAAATTTATGACAAAGAAAAAGCCAAGTAATTTGGCTTTATAATCTCTTGGTACGGACAAATAGTATATCCGAAACTTAAGGAATAGTTGATAAACAACTAATCACTAAAATAATTATACCACCATTTTATATTGTTTCAACATTTTTTATGCTTTTGCTGTTGATTTTGATGCAGATTCTTTTAATCTACAATCAATTAAAAATACATT
>CACZRB010000064.1 GCA_902783555.1 uncultured Erysipelotrichaceae bacterium | reverse complement strand
ATTGTTAAATTTCGGATTATACTACAAAAGAATTAGAAATAAAAGAAAAACATATAAGAATATCTTATATGTATCATCTAATATAGTACCATATCTTCTGGATTCGAATGTCCATCCATAATATTTTGCTTTAATTGATCCATAACTAAATCATAATTACTTCCAAGAGCTGCTCTTCGAGATGCTTCATCATATCCATATTCTCCATTGTAAAGCGCTATAACTTGTTGAATAGTAACTGATCCCGTACTACTATTTTCTGCTACATAGCTATTATCAGGTTGAACATTATATCCACCTTCATATGCATAATCAGTATCTACATATATTGTTTCTGTTGATGGATTATTATTTGCTTCATAATATGTATTATCATAATTTTGATAAGGATTTACTTCAGTTTGATATGCATCTGGACTATCACCTTGATTATTATAGAAAACAGTAGTTGGTCCTTGACTAGTATCAACATTAACAGCATCTTGATTTATAACATAATTATCATCAAAAACAGAATTTACATCTGGAAGTGGCGTGTCTATAGTATTTAATTCAGCTACAACAGCCGCATCAGGTGAATGAAATTGATCAATAGTCTCCAACGCTCTTATAACTTTTTTATGATCTTCACTACCAGGTGCATCATTATCAACTAAATTACGTGCTTTATAAAAGCCACCTTGCTCATAATCTCTTCTGAACTGCTCAATACATTCATCTAAAGTATGAGAACTATCATTTATAAAATTGTATGTATCACTATAAGTCTCATTATACATATTATAATATTCTGGACTATGCATTTCATAATTCATAAATGATAATTGCGCATCAATTTGTTGTTGCCAAGTAGGATTCTCAATATTATTTCTGGCATAATAATCAGCACAATAGCTTTCTAAAACTCCTCTTCTAGTTCCCGTCCATTGAGCAAGACCATATCCACCGCCACCACCATATTCTTCTTGATCTGGTAAAAAATGCTCAGCTTCAACTGAAAAATTAGCAATAACAGCTTTTGCACCTTGTTCAGTAAAACCATATAAATTCCTTAATTGATCATAAATATAATTTACTCTTCCTTCATAAGAATTGATATCATATGAGTATCCACTCATTTGAGTACTAGAAATAAGTTTTAATGGACCAGTTTTTTCAGTTAGCATACCAACTTCAATTAAAGCTCTTTTAACCTCTTCCTCTCTAGCTATTAATGCAAACATTCCATTTGCGACACTATCAAAATCAGCTTTAACGCCTTCAATTTCAGCTTTATATTTAAATTCTGGTGGATAAGGAGCTTGTGCACTATTTTTAGCAAGTGTCAAAGAATTGATAACATCATTTAGTCCACGCTCGGCTAAATAAAACAATAATTCATCAACACGCATATTATCACTCCATCTCTTCTTGGCTTTCTAATTCCAATGCATAATAATAATTGTTTATAAAGGTTTGATAATTATTATTTGCCTCATTAATTTTATTTTGTATATCATTCATATCATAATATGTTTTATGCATTACTGAGTTTACTACTTCAACATCTCTAGATAAAACGCCAGAACAAGAATCTAATGCTCCCTTATCTAATGTTTCTCCTTCACAAATATATCCCCCTCTTGCATAATTACTTTTGGCATTTCCAATAATTGAAATAGTAGACTGAATTCTATCTAACAGATTATATAATTTATTCATATAGTTATTATATGAATTTAATTTTTCTGTTAATACTTGAGCTGTTTTTTTAGCTCCTCTAGCCATTTCTAACCAATAACTTGAAGACATAAGTATACCTTCTTTCTACTTATTCTAATAAAATTATACTATAAAAATAAAACAAATCAAAGAAAAAACACATTTAATGTGCTTTTATTTGTAATAATGCTTCCAAAGATAATCTTGAACTGCATCATAATCATCACCTAAACGTTCTTTTCTATCAACTCCTCTATCCCCGTTATTCCATATGTCTTCAGCAAGTTTTGCTATTCTATCTGCATCATTTAATGGAACATCAGAAGTTGGCAATTTAACTTCTTGTCCTGGTACAATATAATCAGGATTTTCAATATTATTAATTCTTACTAATTCATCAACAGTTGTGTTATTATCTTTAGCTATACTAGTTAATGTCTCACCACTTTCAACAATATGAGCATTAGAATTAATAGGTTTTGCAGGTCCTGTTTCTACTATAACTTCAGCTGGCTCAGGAGATGAAGTTGATTGTGTAGTATCTACTTGTACTTCAGCAGCTTGTGGAGCATCTGTCAATGTTTCTATATTGTTGCTATTTCCAGGAATATTTATTGTTTGTCCAATTGAAATTATATTAGGATCTTCAATATTAGGATTTGCAGCTAATAATTCATCAAGAGTAACTCCATTATCAGCAGCAATTTGGCCTAAAGTATCACCGCTATTAACTGTATATGTTTGTGCATTATGGCTAGCAGGTTCAGCTCCAACTATAACCTCAGCTGGTTCTGGATTTGAATTTATTAATGGTTCTACATTAGTTTCAGTAGCTTGAGGTGCTTGCGAAGTTTGAGCACTATCACTTGAACCAGGTATTTTTATAACTTGATCAACATTTATTAAATTTGGATCTTCAATATCAGGATTTGCAGCTAATAATTCATCAAGAGTAAGTCCATTATCGGCAGCAATTTGACTTAAACTATCACCAGACTTAACTGTATATGTCCCACTTACATTAATATTTGTATTAACTGCTGATGGAGGAATTTGGGATTGTGCTGTAGAATCAAATACATTTGTTACATCAGGATACTCTTCAATAGAAACTGGTGTTGAAGGTATTAAATAAGAAACACTATCTTCTGATAATTCATTATGCTTATTTAAAATATCAGTTAATATTCCAACTGCTCTATTACTATCTATATATCCAGTTCCTGAATTTCTTTCTGCATCATATTCGTCATATCGATTGTTTCCAGTTAGGTTAATCTCATGAAACATATTAGCAAAAGTAGTACTATTTGCATCATGGTCATTACCTCCAACAAGTTTATTGTCAGGATCTATACGATATTTAATAGTATGTACAGATTTATCAACTACGTCATATAAGTCGGAAAAATCATCAAATTTTGCCAACCCAGAATCAACATCTCCCTCAACACGATCATATTTTTGCCAACTATCAAAAGCGAAAATATTATTAGAATTCGGATTAGTATCAACATTACATTTAGTATCATCATCCATGTAGTTATATACTTGTCTAAAAGCTAAAAATGTTAAAGGAATTATTACCGGAATATCATTTTTTTCTGATGCCTTAACTAATGCATCTCCAATGTTCATATTAGCCCAATCACTTGGAGCTTTACCTTGATTTACCCAATCTTTTATCATCGCATTTATTTCATCAGCACTTAAATTATACTGAGCTAAATCAGCCTCGCTCATCTTTAATAGCACATTAGGGTCAGGTAAATCATATGGCTTTAAATTTAATAGTTTACCATCTTTAGTCAAATTTGCTATTTCATATAAACTCTTGAGCGCATTATCAACAATATCTTTAATTGAATTAATTTTAAGGCATAATTGACTAGCAACTTCAATAATTTCATTAACTAAATTTTTGCCTGGAAAATCACTTGGTACTTTAACACCATTTATACCTGATTGTAATAAATACGCTTGATACTGAATATTAGAAATCTTATATTGTGCAGAGTTTAATGCATCAATATTTGTTTTAAAACTACCATCCATTTTATCATTCTCCTCCAGATTGTAATGCTCGATAATAATCTAATTTACTCTGAGCCTCATCTCTTGCTGCAATTGCATTATTTATTTTTTCAGTATACTCATGCATTTTTTGAGTAATCATTGTTTGAATTGTACTTATATTAGTAGAAACAATAAAATCAGAACTATTTAAACATGCTTTTAATTGTCCCTTATCCAAGTATTCTCCACCTGATTCATAACCTTCATGTAAAAGTCTTTCTGCATCTTGAATTGACCCCATTAATGAACTATTAGTTCCTTTTAATTCATGCATTTTTTGACTAAATGTTACATATTGATTATAAATTGTTTTTAACTCTCTAATTATACTATTATAATGAATTACTGAAGCACTATAAGAAGCAATTTCAGCAGAATAATCTGGTTTTTCATATTCAAATTCAATTTCAGCATTTCCCATTAAATTCATCCTTTCTTACATAATTACCAATTTTGTGCCATTTCTAATTTTAGAATCCTTAATATAAATATTATTATCATATTCAATGCCAATTTCTCTATCAAGCATTCTAATATCCTTTATACTTTTATTAAAAGCACCGTTACTAATTTCATTTATTTGCTTTAAAATATTTTCTTTAATTGTTCCTACTTTTTTATTATTTGGAATATATATATCAAATTCTATTTCTACTTGAGGTACTATTATTGTAACTAAATATTTATTCATTAAAATCCCTCTATTCTTCAAAAATAAAATGCATCATTAAGATGCATTATTCTATAACTGACTAAGATTACTTACTGCAGTTGCTAGATTTTCTTTCGCATCAGTTAAATATTTCTTATAAGTGTCAGTATTTTCTGCAAATTGGTCAAATAAAGCTTTTGCTCCTTCTCTATTTGCACCAGCAGTCCAGTTAGCCATTAAATCATTTGCTCTTCCTTTAAAATCATTAACAAATGTCTCATACGCTCCACAAATAGAATCTAATTCATTATAGTCATTTCTAGCAGCAGGATCACAGAAATATTTATCAGTTGGTTCTACTTGAGCAATAGTCGTAATATTAGGTGCAGCTTTAGATAATTCACTTCCAACCATTCCACTGCCTCCATTTGATTTTCTAACTCTTTGAATAGCAATAATTTTATCACCAGCTGATGATGTAACAGAAATAGCATCTGTTAAAAGTGCTCCTAAAGCATTGTACACTCTAATTAAATTATTAATATGTAAAGTTGCATCTTCACCTACCCAGTGTACTTTTAAATTTGCTACATTAGTTGATAATCTGTTAAGTAAAACTTCTCCAGAATTCTTTGATAAAGTATTTAGACCTTCACATTGTTCATATCCACGGTCTAAGTTATTAACATTAATATCCATATAAATCCCTCCTATTTTCTATATTGATACTTTCTCTATCTTTTTCATAGTATCATATATATTATTTTGTGTAAATATTTTTAAAATAAAATTATACATTTTATTTACGTTTTTATACTTTTACAACTATTTACTATATTTTAAACTCTAACTTATTAAGTAAAGTACCAACACTTTTAGAATTATTTTCTCGGTCATTAAAATCAGTTAAATTATAAAAAATATTTATTTTAGTTTCATAAGTAAAATTAACTATATCACTATCTTTAATAGTACTCCTTGCTAAAATAATTTTATGATTATTAGAAAATTCACTAATGTTTTGGCCACTTTTTAATAATTTACTTAACCTAATCGTACCGCCTTCCATTAAATATAATACTTCATCACATATTTCACTACCATCTAAATCATTTAAATCAATTATAATTATATCAAAAGTATATAATGTTTTTAATTTAATTTTTAAATCTTCTAATGAATCACTACTTATTATGTCTTCACTATTAAAAAATATAGAATCTTTTTTTAAATATTCAATTCCTTTAACTGAATAATTTACCTTTAGCATTTTAAGCATCATGTACATTAAAGTAGTTGCGCCCGCATGTGGTGTTATATTTTTTATTCCAATAACTTTTTGCTTTTTATTTTTATTTATATAATAATTTTCTTCAGCTGTTATTTCATTTTTATTTAAAGGATTATAAAGAGTTTCCCCCTCAAGATATTTCTTTACATCATCTAATGTATTTGGTTTATTAACTAAAAAACTAATACCTGAAGCATTTTTTGAAAAATTATAATAACCTTTTTCTACTAATTTTTTTAAAAAAGCAGGATTATTACAAAATTCAGTATTATTTAAAACTAGTATAATTCTTGAAGGCTCCCAATATGATAAAAAATTAAATAATGTATCTTGATCATAATAGTTTTTTATTGCAGTTATATCTAATATAACTTTATTATAATAAAGATTTATCAATTCTCTTTCTAAATCTTCCTTTGTAAAAGAACCATCTAAGGTTTTAATGATTTCAACATCTAAAAAATTCATAACATTTATATTTTCATTTTTTATAGCTATATTCACAGTATCATCTACCTTCTATAATTATTATAATTTAATTTTTATAAAAAATAAAGACTAACAGAAAATTACATAATGCCTTTTTAGTCGATTTTTGTTAAACAGAATTTTTATATAAAATGAATATTTTTTAATTAATATATTTATTATATTAATAGGTGATTTTTTATGTTATTAATTCCGAATGTTTTAGAAAAAAGTATTAATGGTGAAAAAATATTTGATATTTATACTAAATTATTACAAAACAGAATTGTTTTTATTAATGGAGAAATAAATGATGATTTAGCCAGTATTGTAGTTAGTGAACTTCTATATTTAGATTCTTTATCTCACGATGATATTTTTTTATATATTAATTCACCAGGTGGATCAGTAACGTCTGGTCTTGCTATTTATGACACAATGAATTACATAAAAAGCAATGTTTCCACTGTTGGATTAGGTATGTGTGCCAGTATGGCAGCAATTCTTTTAGCATCAGGTACTAAGGGTAAGAGATTATCACTTGCAAATACTGAGATTATGATTCATCAAGTATTAGGTGGTGCTGAAGGTAGAGCATCCGATATTAAAATACATGCTGAAAGAATTTTAGACACTAAAAAGAAATTGAATTCTATTTTAGCAAGTCTAACAAACAAACCAATATCTAAAATTAATAAAGATACTGAAAGAGATTATTATATGAATCCAAAAGAAGCTTTAAAATATGGAATAATTGATAATATAATTTAAAAATGAATTAGTATTTAGACTGATGTCTTCTTACTAATTCATTTATTTTTCTAATATGATGATTTATCCCTGACTTAGTTATTGGCTTATCAGTTTCCACAGATACAATATTAGCAAGTTCATTTAAAGAAGTTTCAGGATATTTCTTTTTATATTCAATAATAACTTTAGTTCTATCATCTAATAGATTTATCAAATCATTATCTTCCAAATATTTAATATTCTCAACGACCATTTTACTTGTCTTCATAGATTTCTCAACATTTGCTTGTTCACAATTATTAAGTCTATTAACCATATTTTTATGATCTTTATATATTCTTATATCTTCGAAGTAAAATAAAGCGTTTACTGCTCCCAAATAGTTTATAAAATCACTAATATTTTCGCTTGATTTAATATATACCATATATTCTCTTTCTCTTTTTATAACTTTACTATTAAAATCTAAACTTAAAAGAATTTTATTTACTAATTCTGCATCTACTTTATCTTTAATTAAAAATTCCAAATGATATTGATTTTTTTTAGGATCATTAATACTACCACATGACAAAAACATTCCTTTTAAAAAAGCTATTTTTTCTTCTATACTAGATTCAAGTGTATTGTTCATTATGTTATTAATATCACTTTGAATAAATTCTAATCTTTCCTTAACTTCTAGAATATATATATTTTTTTTCTTAAATCTTTTAATTGTTCTAATTGTTAAGTTTATATTAATATTATAGTGAGATTTTAAACATCTAAAAATCCATCTAGCAACAGAAGCATTTTCGGTAAAAATAGTTAATTTATCATCAGCAATAGTACTATTAAATCTTAAATAAACACATAAAGAAGTTAATTCTTCCGAACTATTATCATTTATTTTAGTTATTTCGTCTTTTATTTGAGTAGTATATGTCATATTGTCTCCTCCAATAAATCTATTATATCATTATATCTTAAAGAAAAAGAACTAAATTATTATTATTTTAGTTCTTCAATTTCTTCTTTTAATTTTTTTATTGTAATACATATCTTTAAAAATGCACTTTGTGGATAACTCGCCTTAAATTGTGGAAAAGTTATTAATATTTCCAATTTTTAAAATATAAATTTATCAAATGTGAGAAATATATATTTTGTTATTTATACCAAAAGAAAAAATCTTCAAGTTTAACTTAAAGATTTTAATTATACATATTATTAGTATTAATTATCGTCATCTCCAAAGAAATCATCATAATATTGATCATCTGTAACATCACCAACAATTACACTATCTTTATCAACATTTACTACTGGTTCATCCTTAGTAGTTTCATCAATTTCTTTCATAAAGTCATCGAATTTTTCAACTATTGTTTTATCTAATGTTTCATAATCAACAGTATTATTTGAATCATCAGAAATATTTAAATTATCACTAGGTTTAATATCATCTTGCTTAGTTTCTTGAATATTTTCATTATATTCACCATTTTTAATTTTTTCTTGTTTCTCTTGTTCTTCCAATTCTGCAATTTTAGCATCGATTCTTTTAACAATACTATCAATATCAAATTCTGGCGCTGCTGTTTTATTTTCTACATTAACTTCAATAGGTTTATTATCAACAGATTTTAAATCAAACATTGGAGTTGTTGTATCATTTACTTTATTATTATCAATGTTATTAGTACTATTATCTGATTTAGCTAAATTTGCAATTAAATCAGCAAAACCAGTTAATCCTGAATTACCATCATTATCATTATCATTTTCAACTTCTTTAACAGGTTCTTTTGAAGCATTAAAAGGATTAAATATGTTATTAAGATTAGGTTCTTCAATATCAACATCATCATTTAATAATCCTTTAGGAGGCTCTATAATATTGCTAGTAGTTGGCTTTTCAAATAATGGTGTATTACTTTTTTTCTCATTTTTATTACCATCTAGAGCTTCAAATAATTTATTACGTTTCTTTATCTTAACAAATTCTTTAATATCAAATAACTCAATTGGTCGCTTTTCTCTTTCTTTTAATTCACCTTTACCAAATTTAGCGTCATCTCCCCAGTCAATATCATAACTAGGTGTTAATTTTGTTCTAAATGGATTTAATCTACTATGTAAAATAATTACTTCATTCATTTTTAATTTTTGTAAGTCACTTACAGTAATAAGTGGTGTTGATGCTGTTTTATCTTTTTCTTTTGATTTTACTTCACCACAAAGCTTACTAATTTCTTCTAAAGCAGCAAGTTCTGTAGTTAATAAATATATTAAATTACCACAGTTACTTCTAATGGTTTCAGCATCTTCCTTACCATATACTTCATTAAGCTGAGCAAAATTTTGAACGATAAAAGTAAATCTAATTGATCTAGATCTTGCTGCTGTTACCATGGTTGTTACATCTTTTAAAGGTGGCATATTAGCAAACTCATCTAAAATAAAGTTAGTACGATACTTTAAACGTCCATTAGGTTCATGTTGTGCTACATCAATTAAAGTTTCATAGCATTGTTTGATAAACATAGTTGCAAGAGGATGGTAAGTTGTTTTTTCATCTTGAACAATCATAAAAACAGCCGTTTTACCATTACCAATATCTCGCATATTAAAATCACTATAAGATAACATTTCTGATAAGTTTTCTCTTGTAGAAAACTGTCTGATTTTTTGTCTAAATACTGAAAGAATACCACCCTTTGTTTCGCCTGGTGCTGTTATAGTATTAGAAGCAAATATATAAGGACTAGACTCTTCTCCTTTTAAAGTAAAATACTCTTTAACATAATTAGATGTTGCAAATGATTCTTCACCTACAGTAGACATATAATTTATTGAACTAATATTAATTTGTTCCTCTTTTGCATCTTCAAATAATCCTAATGCTAATCCTGAAAAATAATCTGCTGCTGATTTTTCCCAGAATGGATCATTTTTATTTTCAGGATCATAAATAATATTTAAAGCAATATCTTCTAATAATTCAACTGCTTTATCATAATTTCCAGCTTTATATAACTGATATGGTAATGTTAAAGGATTCCATGCATTTCCCATACTTGGTTCACGGAAGTTTAATACAAATATCTTGTATCCTTTAGCACGTAACATTTCTGAATGGTTTCTATATAACTCACCCTTAGGATCAGTTATAATCATACTTTCATCATGCTTTGATAAACTATAAATTAATGGTTCAACTAATGCAGTTGACTTACCAGAACCAGTTTGACCAACTACTAATGTATGATGATGTTCATTATCAACATACATATCTTTACCATCATTAATCACTACTATACCTGCACCATCAGCAGTTTCAGACTTAATTGGTACCTTAACAATACCATGAGCTTTTTTCATTTCACTTTCTTTAAGCCATCTACTATAACCCTTTTCTTCTTTATCTTTAACAGTAATTCCAATTCCTTTAGAAGATGAATCTCTTTCAAAAATATAAGAAGAAACACTCATAAAGATTGCTATTAATACAGCAAAAAATACTATTAATGTTGGAAGTAAATATGGAGGTACAAAACCTGCTAAAAAATTAATCCCATAAAATTCAGTTGAATCTAAAAGTGATGTTACATTTAAAACAGCCAAAGATGACATAATAAGTAAAAATATACAGAAAATTATAAAAATAGTTAAATCTTTAGGCTTTACTCTAAATTTCATAATATTCCCCTCCACATCTTTTTAATTATATAATATATTCCTTAA
This sequence comes from uncultured Erysipelotrichaceae bacterium, assembly GCA_902783555.1. Lineage (GTDB taxonomy): Bacteria > Bacillota_I > Bacilli_A > RF39 > UBA660 > CAG-533. Next base: position 15,524 of record CACZRB010000064.1, on the reverse strand, counting down.
ATTTTCCATATTTATTTATTTGATTTTATTACCTTTATAAAAGTTAATAAAACAAATATTGATGTTATTATAGCTATACATATTAGTGATATAGTAATTATTTTATCAAACTCTTTGTGTGTCTTTATAGATGAAATACTATGACTTTTATCTACTTCAATATGTACAGTTTTATTCTTATAATTATCTTTAGTAATAATCCAAGTATATAAATTATCTTTAACGTTATCTGCATTATGCTTTGAAACAACATAATTACTTTTAATATTAATTGTTAACTTATCCATAAGTTTGTAATTATCAAATAAATAACATCCACTAGAATCTCCAGTATCTATTATTAATGAATTCATATTGTTTTTAATACTTATATTATTATAAAAATCTAATAAAGGTGATTTACTATAGCTATTAAAATTATGATTATAAGAAAACTTAATTCCATAATTATTACTATCATTTATTAATACTTTATTATAATAATCATAACCTGGAAGTTTTCTATAAACTTCAGGATATCCAGGAGTATTTTTATCTACTGCTAGATTAAAATCTTTATAATTATTATCTATTAATGTTTTATATGTTGGACTACCTGTATTCCAAGATGATACATCATAGTTATTTATATTAAGTTCATCTTTTATTCCATTATTTGTTAGTTCAATATTATATACAGCTTCACAACCACTTAGAAAAAACAATCCCACTAATAATATTAATATTTTACTTTTCATTAAGCACACTCCTGTTCAAAATATGGTGTTAAACTATAAACAGAAGCCCCTAAACTTTCTAATTCACCAGCATTATAAGTTCTAAATATTAAACCATTATTACCGCCAGTAGATTCTAAAGTTTGTAAATAGTCTCCCTTATTTTCAATTACTAAAATAGCATGGCCTTCCATTAATACTAAATCCCCAGATTCAGCAGCACCTAATGATATACCAGTACTTCTTGAAAACCAACCATCAAGTGAAGTTGAAATATCTTTGCCCATAGCAGTAGATACGGCCCAATTAACAAATCCTGTACAATCATATCCATAATGATTATAACATGTTGTTGGACTACAAGACTCTGCTACAGAACTACCTAAATATCTTTCTACTCCATGGTAATTAACATATGCTGATTCTCCTCCAATATCATGCATATCATGTCCACCATTCCAATAATAAGGGACGCGGTATCCAAGTTCATATAATCCATAAGCAAGATTAATACCAGCAATTGCTGAGGATTCTTTATTACAAATACCACTTTTTTCTACTCCAGTTTTAACTGCATTATCAATATTATTATAAGCACTTTGACCAATTACAGTAATAATATTATCTTGAAGTAACTCCGTACCTTCAGTTCCATGGGGATATTCTTCTAAAAAACCATGTCTAAAATGCTCTCTAATATAACTTAAAATATTAGAATGAATAAGTCTATAAATAGAGCCATCATATTTAATACCATCTGAACTATTAAAATTTCTACCTATACTTGTGTTTGTATCGACATAATTAGTACCTAATTTAACTTTTAATCTATTATTAAAATTAGTAATCCTTTTATTAGTCATGCTAGATGGTGCCTTTCCATCAATTACTGGATTAACAGACATAAATATATATGTAATTTTTTTATTATTACTCATTAAACTTCTATATAAATTTACATACTTATCAGCATTATCTAAATCATATAAACCAAGTCCAATTATTACATATTTAACTGAACTTCCTTCTTCATTAATTTTACTATTTATAAGTGCTCTACCTTGTGATATTAACCAATTATAATCAGCATTTTCTACCCCAATAAAATTAACATTATTAGATTGAATATATTTTTGCATATCTAAAATTCTAGAGTCTCCAACATATAACATTGATTTTTCTATATATCTTATCGAATAACCTGATGCAACATCACCATCATTTCCCTTTTCAGTAGGCTGATAAATGCTACCAGTTAAATCTAAAATAGCGTTATCTTTACCAAATATAACAACTAAAAAGATAAGTAATAAAATTACTAAAAATCCAGAGCCTATAATTGCCCATAACTTAATTTTTTTCTTAAAGTTTTTCCCAAAATCTAATAAATTACCTTCATTATTTTTTTTCTTATTATTTTTAAAATTATTTAAGAAACTATTATTTTTCTTACTATCCTTCTTATTATCATTACTATCTATATTATTATTTGGTAATGAATCATTATTAGTTAGTTCATCAGGTTTATCAAGTTCACTATTATTAGAACTATTTTCTTCTTTATTATTAGCATTTGGATTTACAATACCTAATGGATGTTTAACAATACTATCCATTCTATCAAGAGTATTTCCTGCTTTTTCAAAAGTTTTTTTACCTAAATTAGTTTTTGAAAAAGCCTTAACTGCAGCTCCACCTAATTTACCACCATAGGCCGTTGCAAGTCCTTCAGCAGCTAATTTAGTGGCATCAGATAAATTTTTAGCATTTTGATTTTGATTATTATTAGTATTCGATTTTTCCATTTCATTTAGTCTATATGCAATTTCATTAATATTATAATTATGTCTATCAAACCCTAATTGATCAGCAATATTAGCAACATAAGCATCATTACTTGTAGATTCAAATTGTTGTCCATTAGAATCTACAGTTGGATCAATTCCTAAACTTTGTGCTTTCTTTATAATTTCATCATAAGACATTGAAACCACTAAATTCACCACCATTCCTTATTTTTTATAACTCGACAGTATAATTCATTAAACTTTCTTCTTTAAAAATAAATTCATTTCCATCAGCATCAATTACATGCATTGCTTTTATACCATCTGTAATTTCATAACTATAATTTTTAACAGTAGCTCTTACAAAACTATCTGTTATTATATTACTTACATACTTATTAAAAGTATTATAATCATTAAATTTACTTACCAATATATCAGAATCAACCAATTTATAAGCATCTTCTCGATGATAAATTAATAAATTAACATATTCAGATAAATATTTTTTGGCAAGATCTTCATCTGTTACATAAACTTTAATTACTTCATTTACTTTGTAATCTTTTAAAAAACTATCATCTATTCTTGTACTTTGCTTCTTAGAATCATTATCATTTGATAAATAAACTATAACAATAAATATAAGTAATAATGCCAACCAAATTATAGTTCCTTTTGATTTATTCCATAATTCTTGCATTATACATCCTCCTTAAAAACCTTGCCATCGTAAGGAGTAATACTAAATAATAACTTTTCTTTATCAATTTTAACAATAATATAATAGTCATTTCCTAAATCATTACTATTAATAGTATCTTTCTTTAAAAGACCATAAACATAATAATTATTGGTGTTTTTACTAATGGCTTCAACATATATCTTTTTAGCACTAAAACTATGCATTCCATCAATACTATCTAACTTACTTAAAATATTATTTTGATTTATCATATTTTTTTCAATATAATCTTTATCCAAAAGTTTCATTAAATTATCAGCCTCTTTATTGGATAAAGAATTAATATATCGATTGATACAACCTTCTACAGTAAAAAAATCATTAATATCTGTTAATAATATGTATTGTGTACTTAAATCATTAGTAGATTCATTATTTGAATTATCTTTCTTAGTTAAAAAGATTAGAAGTAAAACTAACACAATAAATATAATAATCAAAATTATATTCTTATTCTTTAATTTATTCATTATTTACCCCTTAACTACAATTATTCTTTACATATCTAAACATAGCATCAGCATATGTACTTGCTCTAGAACTACATACATATTCTTTATTTGCAGGTCTTTCAAATTCTGAACAAAAATTCTCAGATAAAGCACTAGCACTTGAACTACCACTTTTTAAACTATTATATAAATCAATACTAGTTCCACCATCTCCAGACTGAAGTTCATGAATTAAAAACTGTAACTGACCTTCAATAGATTGCCAATTAGCACTATAACGTTTTAAATTTTCCCATCTAGATTCATGCCATTGACACAATCCATAACTAGTTCCATTATCACCTAAAGCATTTGGATTAAAGCCACTTTCAGCTTGAATATTTGTTAAAAGAGCTGCTACTCCATTATCTTCAAAACCAGATGATTTTAAAGATAAACAAACAGTTTTCATAGCCTCTCCACCATCTACATAACTTAAAGAAGCTGCTATAGGTCTTGGATTATTTGGATCAACATATTCTAATGGATCAACAGCATTACTACTTGATGGACCTACTCTTACTTCAAAATGTAGATGAGTTGCAGTTGATGACTCACTACTTCCTGCTTTAGCAATTACTTGTCCTTGCATTACAGAATCTCCTTCTGAAACAGTAATAGTTCCTTCATGTAAATGAGCATACAAAGTATATAATCCATTAGAATGCTCAATTTGAATATAATTACCATAACTATTACCACATGATGTATCTCCACCACTTTTACAATTGGTATTAATTGCTACTACTACACCAGATTTAGCAGCTATTACATTTGAAGAACCAGCTGATCCTAAATTACCTATATCAATTCCATGATGAGTACTTTGAGCTTCTTTAGTTATTGGATGTATCCTTGGACCAAATGAACTAGTTATAGTTACTGATATAGGATTTCCACTAGCGAATAAAACTCCATCTTTTTCTTCAGTTTCAGCACTACCAATTGGCCACCATAATTTATTACTTGATGCAGCATTATAATTAGCAAATGGACGATTAGCGCGATATTCATCTATAATTTCTTTTATATCTTTTATAATATCTCTTCTTACTTCTTTTAAATCTTCTTCATATTCTTCATTACCATATAAATCGCTAATCTCAGTTTTTCCTGCTTTTTCTAAAACCCATAAATAACGATGGTATAATCTTGGCTTTCTATCAAAATAATTACCTTCTTCTAAAAAGCGCCAATATCCACTTTCAATTACTTTTTGTTCTTTACTATCAATTAATTCGCTTGTACTATAACCTTTTTCACTAGCTAATGCAGCACAATCCATTGAACTTTGCGTCTTTATTCCAAAAAACGAACCTAAACCTTCTTTAAATTTTTGCCAAAAAGTAACCGATTCATTTTGTAATGGCACTAAACAACGATAATTGCCATTTTCTCCATCAATATTTCCTTCATTACAAACATATCTTGGTTCATTATCTTCATCTAATGATTCCCCATCAGTATTTTCTTCAACTGTAACATCAGTTACTCCATAACAAATTCTTTCATAGCCTATCATAGCTTTTAATAATAATTTAAGTGTATCAGTCTCATTTTCCCAAAAAGATGCTGTCTCATCTCTTTCAATATCATCATTATCATCTAAATTATAAGAGCCTGAGCTATCATTAAAATCACTAGGGCCAAATTCAAAAAAAGTAGTAGCAATTATAATTGCATCATCAATAAGTAAGCCTTTTTTTTCATATTTAGCTAGTAATTTATATAGTTTAGTATAATACTTTCTTTGACTTTTAATAATCTCGTCAACACATTTTTCATCACCATTATCACAATATTGTGACCAATAGTTCTTAGTTTGCTCAGCAAATTCATCATAGTCAAAATCTGAATATCTAAAGTTTGCATAAACACTATTTACCCCAAGCAAAAAAATTATTAAAAAGGCAACTACTAAATTTATCACCCTTTTTAATAATTTAATTTTCAATTCACATTTATTGACCATATGAATTCACCTCTTACTAACTATAGTCCTCCACCAGAACCAAATGAATCTAATTCTTCTGGAGTTACTATTACATTAATTCTCATTCGTCTAGATCCACATACAAATAATGCCTCTCCTTGACTATATCCTTTAATACTTTCCTTTTCATTTTCATTTAAATCAATTAATCTTGATAAGTCTTCAACTGCTTGTTTACGTAGTCCCATTACTAAATAGTAAGATGCGTTGTCAAATATTGCTTTACCATGAACAAATACATTTTCAGCAGCAAAATCAGTAGGTTGTTGCGTAATAATAATTGTACCTGTATTATATTTACGACTTCTTCTTTGTACTTGAGCTAAGAATTCTGCTCCAAGTTCATTATGAGCACTAAGAAGTACATGAGCTTCATCTACATACATTACAGTATTTATTGATTTATCTAAACATAATCCCCATGCGTATTTTAAGATATTGAAAAATAAAGCATTACGAATATTTTCATCGCTATTCATAAGTTCTCTTATATTAAATACTACAAAATTACTATCAGTTTGAATAGTAGTATGTCCATTAAAATAGTATCTAAGCTCACCAATAAAAGGTCTTACTCTAAGTTCTAAACGTTCCATTACATCTTTTTCACGAGTAGCTTCTGGCATAGATAAAAGTTTTCCTTTAATTGTTGAATAAACATCATCAAATGTTGGATAATCATCAGATGTAAAGGTACTAAAATCTGTTTCAAAATCTATTCCAAAGCGTTTATATGTATCTTGTACTACTTCACTAAACATTTGAAGTACATCATCTTCAATAGTAGGATAATAATATTTCATAAATGCTTTTAAACTTTGAAGAGTTCTAGTTAAAACAGAATGACCTAATCCATTTTTCAATTCATCTTCATCTGCATCAAAGATAACTTCTAATGGATTAATCATACCATAAGTACCGCCTTTACCTAAATCGATAAAGTTACCGCCAAAATTCTTAACCATTTCTTCAAGTTCACCTTCAGGGTCAATTGCAATTATTTTACAATTATTTCTAATATGAGTACGAAGCATCAATTTAGCTGCGGTACTCTTACCTGAACCTGATGTACCTAAAATAATAAGATTTGCATTATTACGATTATGTTCTTTACGAATTTGATATAAGAATTGGTTAAACAATACTACTCCACCTGAGAAATCAACTCCTAAAAGTGTTGATGAACCAGGATCCTTAATACTATCAAATACAAAAGGATACATAGCTGCTATTGTTGGACTTGGAATTGGCGTACCAACACGTTCTTCAATATCTTGTTTAGGAAATATTGGAAGCATTGATTTTAAAACTTTTTCTTGTTCAAACATCATTGGAATTCCACGCATTCCCATAGCATCTAAATAATTTCTTACTTGAATCTTTTTATTTTCTAATTCTTCTTTAGAATCCCCAGTAATCATAACATGCATTTGAAAATCAAATATTTTAGATTGTGTTGCGGCAAGCATTTGAACAAAACTCTCTAGTGATTCATAATCTTGTCTAATTCGCTCTTGAATTGTACGATCATGCTCATTTTGATATCTTTGCTTTAAATCAGCAATTTCCTTATTAATCATTCTACTCATCGTACTAAAATTAATTGGTATATGTTTAACAACAATTTTAACACCCGGAATATTAGTTACATTGGAAAGAAATCCAGGTCCAATTATTTTAGGAAAACTAATAATAGTTAAAATAGTTGCATATTTATCACTAATCATAAAGTCATTAATATTAAAGTTTATACCTTTAGGAGCTATTTCACTTTTAAATGTATTAGACATTAGCCATCACCGTCCCAAATTCATTTTTTGCGCCCCCATTTAAGAAATTTTGTAATAGAAATTTTAAATCATCATCACTGGTTTGTCTACTAACTAAACCAAGGCTTGCTAAATTACTTATTAATGTTTGAATCCTTTTTTGACATATTTCTAAATTTTTATCTCTAAACATAATAAAGTACTCCGTATCAACTACATTCATTGCACTAGTTTGAAAACTTTCAGCTTTATTAATATCTTGACTAATTAGTTTTCTAACTGCTTGTGATGGAGCATTATCAAACTGTAATTGTAATTCTGACAAGTATAGATTAATATCTACTGGACGATCAGCTACAATTAACCAAAATTCATAATCAATTGTATTATAAAAATTTCTAAAATTAAATATTATGTTATTTTGAGTTTGCCCATCTAAGATGAAAATATTTTTTGGCTCAACCTTAATCCCCGTAACATACCAATTATTATCTAAAATTATCATACCATTTTGGATATTTTTAACTGGTACCCAATCTTCACTATATTTACTTTGAGTCGTCTTTGCCATAACCCATGCTCCATCCTTTCCAATAATATGTTCTTCTATTTGTAAAGTATATATATATATTTTTTATAAATGTTCTAACATTGTGAACATTAGGTAGAGGAATAACTAGAAATGAACACACTAATACAGGTGCTAATATAAGTAATACTTCTTTAAATGATGTAGTACTTATATTAAGCATAATAAGTATTAATGTAGCAGCTATTCCTGAACCGAATATTATTAAATCAACTTTATTAAATAAATTTAAATATAACATTGATTTCTTGGAATTGGCTGGAATCAAATAATTATTGTTATTATTCACCTTTTTATTCCTCCTTTAATTAATTAATCGTGTTTTGAAGTTCAGCACGTAAAGTACGTTCCAATGCAATTAAATAGTTATTATAAAAATCTGATATTACTCTTGCTGGAACTTTCATTCCTAGTCTTACAGCATAATCTTTATTACTAATTAAAATTCTATTCATATTATTAATTCTTTCATTAAAGAATTCTGAATCAACATCTGCAACATTTTCTTTAATATAATCAAATAATTGTTTATCATAATCTTTATTAGTTTCATAATATAATTCATTATAATAAGTTTTATCTTTATATTTACTATCTATTTCATGTAAAGTTAAAATACGACTATTTTCAATCAGACTTACAGTATCATCATCTACCGGATAATTTATAATTGCTAAAAATTCGATAGTGTATTGTTTACAAAAATTATATTCTGATAAATTCATTACTTACCGCCATCCTTTTTAGCTCCTGTTGCATCTTGAGCACGTGATAATCGATAATCAAATGGACCACGATTTTCTACTTTCTTTAATCCTCTTATAAATCCTCTAATTGCATCAACATCTTCTGCAGTATATTCTTGATTTTCCTCTTTTTGTAATCTTTGGCCTAATTCAATGAATGCTTTAGTAGGATTAAATCCCTCTTCTTTAACATTAAAGCCAGCTTCTTCAAGAATAATATTCTGAGCAGAAACAGGAATAGCATTAAATTCTTCTCTAATTTCACGAAGATTATTAATATAATAAGCATGAATATCCTTAGCATTTTTAGTAAAGTTCTTTCTATATTGTTCGTTAATTTCAGCTTTACTTCTATCTTTTATATTATCTATTTCTTGTTTCATAGTTTGAAGATTTGCAGCTTTCTCACTATTTAATCTATCAATACTAGCTTTTACAGAACTATTCTCATTAATTTGCTCACGACTATTAACAGCACTTAATTCATGATAAACACTAGAATTATTCTGAAGTGTTTCCAATTCTTTATTTAAGTTATCCACTTCAACACCAATTCTAGATTGAGACAATGCAGTTTTTCTATCAGAAATTTCTTTTTCAAATTTTACTTTATCAACTTCTAAACTCTTTAAATCAGATTCATTTTGAGCCCATCTAGCAGATAAAGCTCTAATAGCCGCATCCTTATCTGATTGAGATATATTTGTGTCCATAGCTAATCTTTGATTTTCACTTTGAATAGCTAAACGTTCCCTATTATATTTTTCAATTTCTAAATTATATTTTTGATTGTAACTAGAAACATCAACATCAATTTTCTCTTTAGTAGTAATATAACTTGAATAATCAGCATCATTTCTTAAGTTAGCAAATTTAGCATCAATTTTACCTTTCTCAGAATTATATGCTTGATATTCAGAGCTTCCCATAATTCTTGCCTTTTCAGTACTTATACTATCTCTTTCGTCAATATAATCTTTAAATGCTTTAGAAGTTCTTAGATTAGAAATTCTTTCATTGATAGCTAAGTTTCTATTATTGTAGAATTCCCTTGTGTGTTCTTCTTCTCGCATAGCCTGCTCTTTAATTCCTTTAATTCCACTTTGGATAAGATCAGAATCTATTATATTAGCATGATGTTTTCTAAAAGTACCAGCTTTATCAGCACTTACTCCAGATGTTGTATAATTAATCCTATTGCCCAAGAAATTAGCCCATCCACCTTCAGCTGTTTTAGCATCAAAGAAATCATCAGCTCTAGTTAATAATCTTGCTCCAATACCCGGAATCTTTATTTCATTATCTCCAATTTTAAATCCTACAACAGCATTCTTTTTAGCACGTTCTCTAAATGTTTCATGTTTATCAACCATAGCAGTAGTTTCTATAGAAGATTTTTTAATCTCTTGTCCTAAATTCTCAATATTGCCACCGCTATTCTTCCAACCACGATAAGCACCATAAATAGGAGCTCTTAATATATTTCTAAAGTTTCTGCCCGCTGCTTTAGTAAAACTTTTACCATTATGAAAACTATAAGTTCCATCTTCGTTTCTTTGGAAGACAGAATTAAATAATCCTCTTCCTAAGTTTCTACCTACAGTACCAGCGGCACCCATTGCTCTTCTACCATATTCATATGTATCACTATTAAGTTTTTTCTTAATATTCCATTCAACGCCACCAGCACCACCAGTTAAGTTCTTTAATAGTTTTGGTGCATCTTTAGCAAAAGCTAAAATACTTAAAATAAGTACAAGTTCAGCAAGGATTGATACCATACCTACACCATATTCTTCAAATAAAGATCCAGCATCATAATAAGATATTACTAAATCTATCGTAAACATCGCAAAGTATATTATAGCAAGTCTTACAAACAAAGAAATATACGTTTCTTTTATTTCTTTAAACCACTTAGAAAATATACCACCAGTAGGTTTAGTGATTCTAAGCATAATTGGAACAGGAGCAACAACTTGTAATACTGCAAGTTTAACAGCTCTAAGCCCAACATCTAAAGCAAATGATACAAATAAATATACTGCCAATGCCCCACATAAAGTACTAACAATATACATATACTTCATATTATCTTTAGGTATATTATCATTTAAAGTTTTATTTCTAATAAGAACAGTTGGTCTACCAGAATTATTGGCATTATCTATCGCACTTATATATGTTTCACATAAGCTATGAACACTACTATCATTACGGCAATCAGCAGGAGTATAATCTATTTCCTCACCGCCCTCATTTTTTATTGGATGATAAAAAGTACTAAAAATAGTTGTAGCAACTTTAGCGCCTGCATCTTTTACCTGTTGTCTAGGACTATCACTAGTTTGACCACCAACTGAAGTACCTCCAAGAATAATATTACCTATAATATTTGTTTCTAAAACTCGATGTTGTACAGCATACATAGCATCAAAAATAGTAGGAAGTAATGCTACTAATACTATTGAAATAACAGTATCTCTTATTAATCTAGTCATGCCATTATCTTTACCAGATAATTTATCTGGATTGGCAATTAGAAGTAAAATATTATATGCAAAAACAAATAGCATAACAACGCCAAACACTACATATATTCTTTCTGTTATTTCACCAATTGCGCCTGAATTATTAAATAAATTGACTTCAGTAATCATATAGAATACTTGATAAACTAATGACATAATACCATAAACTATTTGATCTATTAAAAGCCAGAGTGATATCCAAACTTTTTCAAAATAATTTAAAACAACACCATCAGCAGCAACATTAAAAATGCCTTGCATAATTACCTCCTATCTATTTTGTATTAATACAAACACCATAATTATCTCCAACTAATTTCAAAAGTAAACTAACAAGTGCAGGTAATGAAAATAACACTGCCATTAATATTAATCTTTTTAATAATTTACTATTGCATTTCTTTACAGCATCAGCATCTTTATTTATAACAGCAATTAAATATTCATATGCAGTAAATCCTAACACAATAATTGGTGCTATTATTTCAAATATTTTTAATATATCAAATAAATCATCTTGGAAATCTCCAAATATTCCATTACAACTTGTTTCAACTGTATTTCCTTCTACATGCGCAGTATATGATACACCACCATTTTGATTTGGAAGTGCACCACTAGTTGAATAAGCCTTACATTTATTATTATTTTCTATAAAACATCCGTCAGCTTTACAACCATTTCTTGCCACGCCAGCTATATTCCCAGAACTTGGCAAATATCCGCCGGCTGCAGTGTTATATTTATCACATATTGTCTGATCAGTTGTTTTATTAACAGCGGATGAAGATAACTTGTTAGCACAACCATTATTAAGCCAATTACAATTATCACTTAAAACTTTACAAAGACTCTTATCATTTACAACTATACAAGAATCAACAGACTTAGTTTCACAATTATCATACTTTTTATTTTCAGAACCCACTGACATATAAGAAGAATTGCCTTTTTTTTGTAAAACTACATCATATAAATAATAATTTGAATCAAATAATTTAGTTTTATAACACTGTTTAGAAGCATTTGCTATAATATTTTGGCTATCACTACATTTAAAAATATTATTTGGTATGCCAGATGTTTTTTCACCATTACCAGAAATGGTAATTTTATAATTATAACATTCTTGATAATCTAATGCATAAACATTAATATTTATTGAAAACATTACTATAATTATTAAAAATAATGAATTAATTATTTTTTTCATAAAGTACCTCTTCTAAAAATTTACATAATTATTCATTTAACATTATAACATAAAAAAAAACAACGGTAAAGTTGTTTTATTAGGAATATTCTAATCTCTTTCTACAACAGAAGTATCACAATCCCATGGTCTTAAAACACAAGTTTCACAGTTTTTAAATGAAACACTATCTTCCATTGTTTTATAAGAAGATACAGCTCTAAAAATCCACATTACTATTGTTGGAATAAAGAATATTACAACACCAGCAATTGCTCTCCACATTAAACTTTTTACTGATTTTTTAATTTCATCATCTTTAGCTGCAGTTACAGCCTTACCAAAATCAAAAATACCAAATGCAATTACTAAAATTGGAATAGCAATTTTAAAAATAGTTAATGTCCAACCAATTAATTGTAAAATACCAGCTGCTTCTCCACAAAAACCTTCTATATTTACCATCAAAATCTCTCCTTACATCTAATAAAATTTTATATTATTTTACTCTTAAAGTCAATGCTTTTATTAACTAAACTTTATTGCAAGCTTATTTTTTATATAAATATTACTTTAAATGTTTACCAACATATTCAGTTTCTTTACTATTATTTTTTGAATTTAGATCTTGAATAATTTTTTCTCTTAATTTTTCTAAAGGAACATCCATTAAAATAGAATATACATTAAGTGATACATAATCATCTGGATTAATGTCATAATTACTTTGAACCCACTTAGTATAATTTAATGGAGCAGCCTCTGGTGCCCAAAAAGAACTCTTTTCCTGTAATTCTTGATACTTTTCCGGATTATTAATTCTTATTACCATTTTCATTGCGTTCATTCGATCTAAAAAGTTTTCTTTCATATCTTCTCACCTAAATTTATCTTATCATAAATATATTCAGTATTATGTAAAACCTATAAAAAATATACAAAATATTTACATAGTATATTTATAATAAAAAATCTTACAATATTTTGTAAGATTCTACTTAAAAAAACTAAATAAACCTCTACTGGCATGTAATTTATTAAAGCCTAATTTTATTAACAAATTATCAACATCTTGAACTTTGATACTTCTATCATCAATATTTCCTAAATTATAGAAGACTTTAATGCCAGTTTCATATTCAAAACTTGGTATATCTTTATTATTTACCGAACTACGATTTAAAACAATTTTTTCTTCTTTAAAGATTCTACTATAGTTTCTATTACTTGTTAATAACTTATTTAAATTAACTATTCCCGGTTCAATTAAATAGATAATATTATCGCATACTACACTTCCATCAATATCATTTAAATCTACAATAACTACTTCTTTATTTTTTAAAGTTTTAATCTTTTGCTTTAAATCTTCTAATGAAGTACTTTCACTTATTGGAATATCTCTTAAATATATATGATCTTGACTCATCATTTCAATGCCTTCAACACTGTATTTATCTTTTAAGGCTTTAACAAACATATACATAAGCGTAGTAGCTCCTGCATGTGGTGTTAAATCTTTAATTCCAATTACAATTTGATTTTCATTTTTTTGATATTGAGTATCAACTTTTTTACTATTTTCAGTTAATATGCTTTCTTCTTTATTATTAAATAATGGATTTTGAAATTGATTTTGAATAATATACTTTTCAACATCTTTTAATGTATTAGGATGAGTAGATAAATAATTAATTCCTCCTACATTTCTAGTAAAGTCATAGTACCCTTCTTGTACTAACTTTGATATGCATTCTTTAGAAGTATTTTCATCTAAAAGAATAATAACTTGATCTTTTTGAAAATAACCTAAAAATTCAAATAAAGCATTAAAATTTGTATAATCCTTAATAGCAGTTATATCAATAATTACTTTACTGTAATAAAAATTGACTAATTCTTTTGCTAAATCATCTTTTGTAAATTCTCCATGTAATGTTTTAATAACATTTGCATCTATTCGACTTAAAAGAGCGCTATTAAGATTCTCTATTAATAAATTCATCCTAGCGCTCCTTTATAATGTATCATTAGCAAAATAAACTGCTTTAGTTTCACCTGATACTGGAAAAACAAAAATTGAACCAAAAACCGGCAAATCTAGTCTAAAGAATACTCTTACTTTATAATAAGTTTTTCTAAAAGTACCATCTCCTGAAACTCTTTTAGAGACACAATACCTATATCCTGTATTTGTATTATTTGGACCATACCCTTTTTCTTCACTAGAGCATGCACTATAAACATAATATCCAACCCCAGAAAAATATGTATTTATTTCTTCTTGAGCCGTGCTATTTAAACCTTCATTTTGCTCAATAATTGAAATTATACCATTTTTAACTTTAAAAGCTTTAGAATAATTAACTGATATAGCTAAATAACCAGAGAACAATACAATAAAAACTATTACAATTGTAAAAATCCACGATCCTCCTATTGCCTCTCTCATTTAATTATCCTCCTATTTAACTGGACAATAAACTTCTTCGGTTTGAGAACAATTATCATCCTTACATACAGTACATTTAACAGTTTTGGCACCAGAAGTTGCTGTTTCACAACTAAGTGTTTGTGAACATCTAGTTTGGTTTACTATATTTGCTTTAATACTAGGCCATACTAGTGTTGTAAACACAACTCCTATTGCAGCAATTGCAACTACTGCTACTGCAGTCATACTTAATTCACCAGAAGCTTCTTTCATTTATATCTTTCCTCCTATCATATTATATTTTTATTATACATTATCTTATAAAATTTATCAATTTTTTTTATAACACCATGTAAAGTTAATTATTCATAATCATAATTCTTATCTTTTTTGCCAGGTAATATTTTTCTAAGAATCTTAATACCAAAGATAATAATTACAATAATTATAACTATTATTAAAAGTTGTAATAATATATTATTAGTATCCTTTTTTATAGTTATCGTATATACATTTTCAGTACCATCTTCT
>CACZRB010000063.1 GCA_902783555.1 uncultured Erysipelotrichaceae bacterium | reverse complement strand
ATAATAGATTTATATGATAGACATGTAGTAGCATACAAAATATCTAAATTTAATGATAATAAACTTGTAATGGATACTTTAAATGAGGCTTTAGCCAAAGAAAAAGATGTACACGGATTGATCATTCATAGTGATCAAGGTTTCCAATATACATCTTATGAGTACAAAGCTATTTGTGAATCAAATGGAATACAAATTTCTATGTCGAGAAAAGGAACTCCAATTGATGACTCTCCGATTGAGAGTTGGCACTCACTTCTTAAAAAAGAAACTTTATACAACAATAATATTACATCTTTACAAGAATATATTCAACTTGTAGAAGATTGGATATTATTTTACAATACAACTAGATTAAAGTCAAAAGTAAAGAAAAAGAGAAAAACTTACACAAAAAGAGAAAAATAATTTTCTCTTTTTAATTTACTGCTCTTTTTATTGATGTCTCCTAATTGGGGTTCACATCATATTTGCTTTTTTTCTTATGTTATTTAGTTTTCAAATAAATTATATAAAAATATGCTAGTTTAATTAATTATTAAGATAATTAAATTTATTTGCTTTTATTAATTAAATTATTTATAATCATTATTGGTGATTAAATGAAAACAGATGAATTTGATTATGAACTTCCAAAGGAATTAATAGCACAAACACCACTTGAAAAAAGAAGTGAATCAAAATTATTAGTAATGGATAGAACTACTGGAAGACTTGTTCATGAGCATTTTTATAATATTATTAATTATTTGAATAAGGGTGATGCACTTGTTATTAATGATACTAAGGTTATTCCTGCTCGCTTAATTGGAGAAAAGGAAGATACCGGTGCAGTAATAGAACTTTTATTATTAAAAGAAATTGAAAGTAATGTGTGGGAATGTTTAGCTAAACCACAAAAAAGATTAAAAGAAGGAACTATAATATCTTTTGGAGAAGGATTATTAAAAGCAGAGGTTATTAAAATAAAAGCAGAGGGAATAACACATGTTAAATTATTATATAATGGAATACTTATGGAGATTTTAGATAAATTAGGGGCAATGCCACTTCCACCATATATTCATGAGAAATTAGATGATAAAGATCGTTATCAAACTGTTTATGCCAAAAACTATGGTTCTGCAGCTGCTCCAACAGCTGGGTTGCATTTTACAAATGAATTATTAAAACAAATTGAAGAAAAGGGAATAAATATAGTACATATTACACTTCATGTAGGCCTTGGAACTTTTAGACCAGTAATGCAAGAAGATGTAACTAAACATGTAATGCATACTGAGGAGTATATTGTTACTCAAGAAGCAGCAGATAAATTAAATGAAGTAAGAAAAAAAGGTGGTAGAATTGTTGCTGTAGGAACGACAAGTGTTAGAACTTTAGAAACTATATTAAGTAATAATAATGAATTTGTTCCATGTCATGGAGAAACTAATATTTTTATATATCCTGGCTTTAAATTTAAAGCGGTTGATGCTCTTATTACAAATTTCCATTTACCAAAAAGTACATTAGTTATGCTAGTATCTGCTTTTTCATCTAAAGAAAATATTTTAAATGCATATAATATTGCTGTTAAAAATAAATATCGTTTCTTTAGTTTTGGAGATGCAATGTTTATTGGTGATTTAAAATAGCTATTCTATAATAAATATGAGTTTATATGATAGATTAAATAGAAAATGTTAGAAAAAAGGCCTTGCATAAAGAATTTTATTCTTTATACCTTTTTTTAATATTTTCTTTTTTATTCCAGTTTTAATAGTAATATCATTTTTATTACCAACTTTAATAACTAGTAAAGAGGTAAAAGATTTAAGTATAAGAAATTGGAAATGCAATGAATGTGGAACAAATTATGATAGAGATATTAATGTAAGTTTAAATATATTAGAAAAAGGGATAGAATTATACTTATATAAAGAATATAAGGTAATATAAACAATTAGTTAGCAGAAATAAAAATAAGTACGGTAGCGACTATTGGAAGTTGGTCTATAAAGAAACTTAAAATTTCAGTTTTGTTCTACGAAAAAAGCAGCAAATATTATGCTGCTTTTATTTATTAATTGGTGACCCGTACGGGATTTGAACCCATGAATGTATGCGTGAAAGGCATATGTGTTAACCGCTTCACCAACGGGCCATAAACAAATGGTGGGCCTGGGGGGACTTGAACCTCCGACCTCACGCTTATCAGGCGTGCGCTCTAACCAGCTGAGCTACAAGCCCATT
>CACZRB010000062.1 GCA_902783555.1 uncultured Erysipelotrichaceae bacterium | reverse complement strand
GTTCAACTCCACACTAGATTTTATTGTTTTAAGTTTTTTAGCATGTAAATTTTATTATTTTTACTCCACACTAGATTTTATTGAACCAATTTAAGTAGGTTTTATATTACGTTTCAACATCAATTAATACGCTAAATTTTTTACCTTGATCCACATTTTGATTAACTCCAGTTCCAAATAGACTAAAGTCAAACCTATACTCTTGAGTTGATTTTGGTGGAATTAATATTTTCTCAGCAATTATTCCATCCTTTTTAGGTGTAGGTAAATAATCAGTTTTAAATCCGCCATTAGTAGATGTTACTTTGTATTTTAGATTATCAGTTACAAATGTATTTTCTACATTCTTCCACACTAGATTATACTCAATAGTATATACTGATAAGTTTTCAATTGAGAATGTTTTATATGGTTGAGGTATCTCATCTTGATTAACATATGGTTGATCATTTGGAACCAAGTTTTCAACATTTATAGTTTCACCTTCACCATATCTTAAAACTAGCATACTAGATTCAGAAACTGTTTTAGGATCCCCTACTGAAGTAGATGAACCTGTTCCAAGACCATCATATGGTGGATTTATACAATTAATATCACACTTTCCATCACCATCAGTATCACACATTAGATCACAAATACCATCACCATTTAAGTCAATATTTCCATCAGGAACGCCATCACCATCATTATCTATATTAGAATCAGGAATACCATCACCATCTAAGTCAAGATTTGTATCTGGCCATCCATCATCATTAGTATCACAGTTAATATCGCATGTATTATTTTCAGGCCATTTAACAATATTTTCATCTGCTTTACCATCATTATTATTATCGATATTGATATCTGGTGTACCATTTCCATCTAAGTCACAATTAACTTTACAAGTACGATCTATATTGTCAACCTTTTTCATATCAACAATATATTTATCAGGCTTTCCATCATTATTAGTATCAATATTTACATCTGGTTTTCCATCACCATTAATATCACAATTAACCTTACAATTACGATCAACTATAAATGTTTTGGTTTGATTAATTAGATTAAAATCTGGCTTTCCATCACCATTTGTATCAATATAGAACGTAGGTTTTCTATTTCCTTTGTAATCAATATTTAAATCTGGTTTCCCATCGCCATCTGTATCAATATTTACATCTGGCTTTCCATCACCATCTAAGTCAATATTAATATCAGCTATACCATCACCATCAATATCAATATTAACATTACGATATTTAAAATATCTTGCTCCAAAATATATAGCTCCTGCTAAAGCTAATAACAATAATCCAATACCTAAATATAGCCAAAATACTGCCAAACGTTTAGCAACTTTAAATTCAAGTTGTTGTCCTTTTCTAGAAACTTCTAAATCATGTGGAAGATATATTTTATCGTCTTTAATGCTATTTTTTAATTTGTATACACTATCAACCATATTACTTGTAACTTCTAAATTATCTTTATATATATCTTTTAACTTGTTGGCTAATACTTCTAGCTGCATCTCATAATTTAGTGCATTTAATTCATTTAAGTCAATCGTTGCCCCTTTAAAATTCTCTATTGGATTCTTTTCTTCATTTTTTGCCATTTAAATTCCTCCTCAAATTTATTTAAATAACAATAATGCTTTTTTCATTCTATTTTCATGCTCAAAAATAAAATTATGATAAGCATCTATTACTATTTTTATTTGTTCCTTTTTATAACTTGAAGTATTAACAAGTTCTTTTTCTAGTACTTTTTTTATTTTTTTCTCATCAACATCATATCTTTTTATATAGTCTAAGAAAATTTTTATAATAATGTTTTCATTAAAATCTTCTTCTGTTTTTAATGTTGCACTATTTAAAGTACTATAGTTCAAGTAATAAATTAAATTTAATAACTTTTCATAGTCATCATTTGATGTTTGAATGTTTTGTTTATGCATTACTTCTTCATTCTGATATCTTTCAAGGAACTCCCATAATTCTAAACACTTTACATAATCTTCTTCAGTTGTAAGTGTATTAGTCTTTCTTATAGGGCTTCTAACTGGTGTTGAATCAGTCATTTTATTCATGAAGTTACTAGTTCTAATTTTCTCAATTCTATCTTTAAAAAAGAATACTTTTTCCTTATCCTTAGTACTATTTTTAGACTCTAATTCTAGGTTTTCACATTCTAATTTTAAATCAATTTTAATATCTTGACTATTATATCTAGTATTCGCTCTATATTTTACCACTTTTTTATCTTTATTTAAAGAACTTTTTTCAATTAATGCGATTTCTTTAGTAATAAAATTATATAATTTATTTACTAGGGCATAAATAAAGCGATTTTCATAAAGATCTGTATACTCTTCTTTAAATACATTTTCATCTATAAGAATTAAATCTTTGGGATTATTAACTATTTTTTCAACATAAGGTAATAATTTTTCTACTTTTATTACCCAAGAATAATCCAATATTACATTATTAGTTAACTCATTTATTTCTAATTTTGAATTTGTATTTTTTAAAAATAAATCTAGATTATTAGAAAATAAGCTTTTTATTAAATAATTTAATTCATCATTCATACTATATCCTCTTCTTCTAATAAATCATAATCAAATTGAATGGTGCAATAATTCTCAATAATTATTTCTTTGTTATTAGCAATTAACGTTTTAATAGTTTCAAAATGTTTCTTAGCATAATCTTTACTAAATAGATATTTATCAATTGATTTCATATTATCAACTAGATTATCATTAGTATCAAAATAAACGAATGTATCAATATTATTCTTAATTACAATATTTTTAATATTTTTATTATAATCTTTACACTCTATTAATACTCTAATATATTTGCTTAAGTAGTTATCTTTAAATGTTTCACTTAAGTTATTAATATTACTTTCATCTTCAAAAAAGCTATTTTTTATAGGTAAGAAGAAGACCTTGCCTAATTTCCTAATTGATAATAACTTCATTAAAGTTATTATTATTACATCTTTACTAATAAGTATTAATTTATCTGCAATTTTTTCATTTTCATATACATAATCATTAGCTTTACTATCAACTTTATTTAATCCTTGAACGCTATAATTATATTGACTTAAATAATATTTATCATTTTTAACAATTTTTATATATTTATTAAAAGATGTTTTACTATTTAAATAATTAAAGATTTTTCTTTCTTTTTTTACGTTTTCTTTAATTTTTTCTAATATTAAATTAGTATTCTTTTTACTATCATCAATTAACATAAAATATGGTATTTTATTAAACTTAGCTAAATAATTATTTAAAATTGTTCGATAATTATTTTTATTATTTTTATATGGGCTTGTGGCAATATCTAGTTCATTAGCAATATATATTATTGAAGCTATAAGAATTATTTCTTTTTCGTATTTTTTAATTTCAAACGCTCTATTTATATTTATAAAATAATTAATAGTTGATACAAGTTCATTATCAATATCATATTTTAATATACTTATATCATCTATAAATAACCTAATAGTGTTTTCAGTATTTCTATTACTATCTAAATTATACATATAATCTTTAACAATCCATTTAACAGATTCTTCAATATCTTTTTTCTTATGCCAAAAATTATTTTTATCTATTCCGATAATATTAGACAGAATAATAGAGTAATCACAAATAGTTTTAATTTTATAATTCAAATATTTATCAAATATATCTGTATCCACTTTGCCTACCTCTATTCTATTTTTTATTATAACAAAAGAAAAAAATATAATCAACAAAAAAGACTAGCTATTCTGATAAAATAGCTAGTCACAGTTTTTAGAATAATCGCAAATTAATTAAAATTAATCTAAAAAGAAATTTTAATTAACCATAACAGAGATATTATCAGTACCTTCTGGCAATTACTTATCTTTTGGAGTTTCTTTCTCCCTAACAATTGTTATATCTAGCGTAGATAAGAATGCGAACTGCATCTTCTTTACTACTAAGCACATAAATTAATCATTTATTAAATTTATATATGAGTACGTTTTATTTATACTCTAAAATCTAATAAACTTATAGCATATTTTACTTTTAATAAAATATGCAATCATTAATTGTTTGTACTTTACCTTCTAGATATTAATATTATATGTTACATTTTAAAAATATGCAACCCCTTTTTTTAAAAAAATGTCATTTTTTATATTTTGTACTTTTTATGGTACTATTTTTGAATTATAAAACTAACTAAAAAATCCAGAAATTAGTTAATCTCTGGATTTATATTTTCATTATAATCTTTACAAGCATTATCTAGTTCCTCAAATAATTTATCAACTAATGAAACATCCTTAATTCTTGCGCCAGAAGCATATTTATGTCCACCGCCATTATATTTTATGGCTATTTCATTAATAATTGGTCCCCTACTTCTAATATTTACTTTATATAATTCTTGTCTTTCATCATATGATACAAAAGCCCAAGCTATAACTTCTTTTATATAATTGAAGTTATTAACTAAATTAGAAGCCGTTGATGAATCAACACCATATTCTTTAATCATTTCACTAGTTATTTTCATATAAGCAAAGCCATTTTCTGTAACTGTCATATTTAATGCTAAAAATGATTGAAATCTAAAATCATTTAATGGTTTTTCATATAACATATTATATAATTTTTTTAAATCTAAATGGTAGTTATCAATTAACTTTGAAACAATTCTAAATGTACTTGGACTAGTAGTTGGAAGTAAAAATCTATCACTATCAGATGCAATACCTAAAAACAAATTTTCAGCTACTTTAACATTCATCTCTAGTTTAGTATTAAAGATAAGACGTGCTATTATTTCACATGCACTTGATGCACTTTCATCAATTATTTCAAGTGTTCCCATTTTATCCTCAAGTGGATGATGATCTAATTTAATTACCTCTTTAAAATCATCAAAATTTACTCCATCTATTCGAGAAATATTAGGAACATCTACTACTATTAATAAAGCTTTTTCATTTGATACATCAGGTGTTTTATCTAAATCGCCATAACTACGATATTTTGCTACCCCAATACCAACTGCATATACTTTTTTATTTGGAAAAGTAAGTTTTATAGAATCTCTTAATGCAAACTGACTAGCAATTGCATCTGGATCTGGTCCAATATGTCTAGCAATAACAATTGTATTATATTTTTTAATTTTATTATAAATCTTTTTTTCCATAATAATCCTAACTATTTAGTTAAGTTATATGTATCTGTTGCAATCATTAATTCTTCATTTGTTGGTATAACATAAGCAGGAATTTTAGAGTTATCAGCAGTTATTAATTGTACTTTGCCTCTTACATTATTACGTTCATTATCAAGTTTTACACCTAAGCATGATAATTTTTCTAATATTTGAGCTCTTGTTGAAATACTATTTTCACCTACTCCAGCTGTAAAGATAATTGCATCACAACCACCAAGTTCAACATAGTATGAAGCTATATAATCAACAATTTTTTTAACATACATACTTTGTGCTAAAATACATCTTTCATCACCGTTTTTAATACCATCTTCAACATCTCTAGAATCAGATGATACACCACTTATACCAAGTAAACCAGATTCTTTATTCAATTTATTATTAACTTCAGTAGCAGATAAATTTTCACATTCAGAAATATAACTTACAATAGATGCATCAATATCACCACATCTTGTACCCATCATTAATCCTGCATTTGGTGTAAGTCCCATAGATGTATCAATACATTTTCCACCAGCTACAGCACTAATACTTGCACCATTTCCAATATGACAAGTAATTAATTTAGTATCAGTTTTACCTAATAATTCGTTAGCTTTCATAGATACATATTTATGACTAGTTCCATGAAATCCATATTTTCTTACATTATATTTAGTATACCATTCATATGGAACAGCATACATATAATTAACTTCAGGCATAGTTTGATGGAATGATGTATCAAACACTAAAGTTTGAACAGCATCAGGTACCACTTTTTTAGCTGCATTAATACCAACAACAGCTGCTGGATTATGAAGTGGTGCTATTTGAGATAATTTTGATACGATATCAATATTTTCATCTGTTGCCAAAACACTTTTATCAAAATATGCTCCACCTTGAGCAACTCTATGACCAATACCTTTAATTTCAGAATAATCTTCAATAATCTTATTATCTATAAGTTCTTTCATTAATATTTCAAAAGCTTCATTATGAGATGGCAAATTAGCTTCTTTTTTAGTCTTTTCTCCACTAATTTTTACACTATAAAATGAATCCTTTAATCCAATTTTTTCAAATACCCCACTAATTAATTCTTTCTCTTCTGGCATTTCAAATAAAGTAAACTTTAATGAAGACGAACCAGCATTTACACTTAATATTTTCATTTTTCTTCACCCAGTATCATTATATAATAATTTTTCATTAAAAAAAAGCCTAAAATAAGGCTATTTCTTTAGTATTATCTTATCATGTGAATTCAAATTATTCTTCGTAGAGAAAAAACGATTATAATCATCATAAGAATTATCTTCATAGTAATTAAGTCCATATTCATTATTAAATTGTTTTTTAATCTTATCAAAATTATTAATATTTAAAGAATACCCCTTCATCTTATCACCCATTATTATTATGGGTAATTTATATCTTTTTATAATAAACTGTCAAATTCTTTATTACTAATTGGTAATTTAATTACCTTATCATTATTAATTGCTTCTTTAATTAATGACTCATAATCAAAAGATTCTTCATATTCTTTAGCAAGTTTAGAGACAGGATTAATAACTGGGTGTTCTGGTACAAATATTGTACAGCAATCTTCATATGGTCTTATACTTATATCATATGTCTCTATTTTTTTAGCAATATCAATTATTTCTAACTTATCAAAACAAGCAACTGGTCTTATAACCGGCATTTTTATAGTTTCATTAATTACAGCCATACTAGTTAAAGTTTGACTTGCAACTTGTCCAACCGATTCACCATTTATAATAACTTTTGAGTTTGTCTTATGAGCAAGTGACTCAGCAATACGATACATCATTCTTCTCATAATTGTAATCATATATTCCTTAGGGCAATTCTTATATATTGCCTCTTGCAACTCAGTAAATCTAATAACATGCACTTTTATATATCCACTATAATTAGATAAAACATTAGCTAAATCCAAAACTTTATTAAGAGCATTTTCACTTGTATGAGGAGGACTATCAAAATAAATACATTCTATACGAACTCCTCTTTTCATAGCAAGATAACCAGCTACCGGTGAATCTATTCCCCCACTTAACATCAGCATACCTTTACCAGCTACTCCAACTGGATAACCACCTATCCCTTTTATTTTATCAAAATAGAAATATACTTTATTTATTCTTATTTCTACATTTATTAATAAATCTGGATTATTAACATCCACATTAATATTAGGAATATTTTTTAAAATTACGCCACCTAATTTTCTAGATATTTCCATGCTATTTAAAAAATACTTTTTATTACTTCTCTTAGTTTGAACTTTAAAAGTCTTAAATTCTTTTTCTTTTACTAAAGATAATAACTCATTAGATAATACCTCAAAGTCATCTGTATCAAGTTCATAACCTATATTTATTTCATGAATCCCAAAAGTATTAACTAGTTTAGATACTACTAAATCATAATCATTTGTTTCAATAAACATTCTACCAACATCATAAGTTATTTTATTATCTATTCCATTTAAAGACTTTTCAATATTATCTTTTAATGTTTTAATAAAAAAATTGATATTATCATGTTTAGTAGTAAGTTCACCATACTTTATTATTATTATTTTTTTCATATATACAACTTCTTTCAGAAATAAATTCGCCAATAATATAACATAATTAAAGAAAAAATGCTACTTTAAAATAGCATTTATATCTTACGATATTTTCGATATTCTTGAGTATTAAGAATATTATCTTCATAAAAAATAAAACCAGCTTTTTTAGCAACTTCAATACTTTTAATATTTTCCTTATCAATATAAGCAGATAAGTATTCCATTTTAACTGCATTTTCAAAAATACTATTTGAAAACTCTTTTACCATTGATGTAGCAATTGAATTTCTATTTAATTTCATTCCTCGATAATTTGATATCAGTCCATAATGCAAAGTACTATATTTATAATAATCATATAACGATATAAAACCAACAATACTATCATTTAAATAAACCATATAATTACCAGTAAAATCTATATTACCAAAATCTATATCTTCAAAATATTCAGACATATCACCAAAATACTTTTTAAATAATAAATCTTTATTAATTATTTTAACTATTTCTTGATGTTTTTTATTTTTAGAATCAAAAGTCAAAAACTCAAAATTTTCAGTTTCTAATTTTTTCATTATAACCTCTTATTAGGATATTTTCGATATTCTTCACCTTCAGAATAACTATCAATATATTTAAAACCTGCATTAGTAACCGTTTTTATACTTCTATTATTGCTCTTTGCAATCATAGCTCTCAAATATCTAATAAATATATAGTTATCAAATAAATATTCACTTACGTCTTTTAATATTTGGCACCCTATAGTTTCATTAGAATTATTTTTAATTCCTCGAAAACGTGGCCCAACTGCTATATCTATATCTATAATATTTAATTTTTCATATAAATTAATATATCCAACAATTTCATTATCTTTGCCAACCAAATATGCATTTCTTAGAGGATTATAGCCTTCTTTATTTATTAACGCATTAATATTTTTAATATATTTATTAGTGCTTTCATCATTAATTAATTCTTTTAAAAAAGATGTTTCCATTTCATTATTAAAATCATAAGAAAAAAACTCAAAATTTTTTGTATTAAAACTAAACACTTGAAAGCTCCTCTAATTTCTTATAAACATTATCAAATATATGCATAAAGTCTTCAACTTCAATATTAGTTGTAAGGTAAGATAAACTTATTCTAATAGTAGTTAATGCTCTTTGTTTATCTTTATAAATACTTAAAACAGCATTTGATATTTTACCACTAGAACATGCTGTATTACTTGATACATATACTTCATACTTTTCTAAAGCATGAATAAAAGTTTCAGGTTTAATATTCATTAAACTAATATTTAAAATATTTGGAATTGAATAGTCTGTTTTATTAACTTTAATATTAGGATATTTAGCAAAAAACTCAATTAATCGATTATTAAATTTCTTAATTTTGGCATCTTTTTTATCTAAATCAGTATTTGCTAACCTAAGAGCTTTAGAAAAACTAACTATTAAAGGAAGAGCTGGAGTTCCCGGTCTTAGATCACTATTAGATCCATACAAAATAGGTTTAATCTTAACTGAACTTTTTTTATAAAGCATTCCAATTCCTTTAGGTCCATATATTTTATGACCAGACATACTTGCTAAATCAACATCTGCTAAATTAACTGGAACTTTACCTATAGCTTGCGTCATATCACTATGGAATATAACATTAGGATTCTCTTTTGTTATTATTTGTTTTATAGTTTTAAGAGGCTCTCTAATCCCAAGTTCACTATTAACTGCACAAATACTAACAAGTATTGTATCTTTATTAATTAACCTCTTTAAATCTTCAAAATCAATTACCCCATTATTATCATTATTAACATAATCAATAACAAAACCATTAGATTCTAAATATTTACATATTCCATATATACTTTCATGTTCTAATTTAGACACTATAATATGACTACCTTTTTTACCATGTGATAAAGCAGTCCCAATTAAAGCTAAATTATTACTTTCAGTTGACCCACTTGTATATATAATTTCATTTTCTTTAATACGAAATATTTCAGAAATTTGTTTAGTAGCACTTTTAAGTAGTTCATTAGATTTAATTCCAAGTGAATGCATACTATTTGGATTCCCAAAATACTCCTTTGTAACTTTATTATAACTATCTAATACTTCTTCAATAACAGGTGTTGTTGCTGAATAATCTAAATATATCACTTTAATCACCTTCTTCATTATATAATATTTATTAAAAAAATAATAGATAAAAACTGTTATTAGACATGTATTATAAAAGAAAAAATATAGATTATAAAACCTATATTTTTAGTTAATATTTCAATTTTATCCATCTCTATTGTCTTCAAATATTTTTGAATTTTTTTACAATTAGACATTATTTTTAAGTTCTAATTCATACAATTTTTTATATCCCTTACAAGTCTTTAAAAGTTCATCATGTGTTCCTTCTGCTATTATCTTACCATCATCAATATATATAATTTTATCACTATTAATAACTGTTGAAAAACGATGTGCAATAATTAGGATAGTAAAATCTCCTTGCATATTATTTATTGCATCTTGAATACTTTTTTGAGTTTCATTATCTAACGCTGAAGTTGCTTCATCAAACAAAATTATTTTAGTTTTTTGCACCAAAGCCCTAGCAATTGCAAGGCGTTGTTTTTGCCCACCTGATAAAAGAATTCCACCTTCTCCTACAACTGTATCATATTTATCTGGCAAGCTTTCAATGAAATCATCTAAACATGCTGCCTTACAAGCATTAATTATATCTTTTTTAGAAGCTTTAGGACTAACTAATTTCATATTATCATAAATACTCATATTAAAAATATATGGTGACTGGTTAATTATAGTCATATTACTTCTAATAGCCTTTTCAGTTAAATCATTTATATTAATATTATCAATTAATATATCCCCACTATTTGCTTCATAAAGTTTAGCAAGAAGTCCAAATATAGTTGTTTTACCTGCTCCACTTTTACCAACAAATGCAACTGTAGTATTAGCTTTTACTTTAAAACTAACATCTTTTAAAACTGGTACTTTTTCTTTATAAGCAAAGTTAACATTCCTAAATTCAAAATTTCCCTTAATCTTTTTAATTTCTTTAGATCCAAATCTTTCTTTTTCAAAAGTATTTCCTTCAATAACTTCAAATACTCTTTTACATGATAAATCAAAATCTTTAAAATCTTCCTGTAAATGAGTATAAAAATTAAACATACTATATATGCGTTCTATATAATAAAACAATGCGATAAAACCTGGTAATGATAAATAATTATTTTTAATTAATACAATTGATAATACAATAAAAATAAAATTAATAAGACTATATATTACTTCAGTTAAAAAACTATAACCATTTTGGACTTTACGTCCAGTATAAACAATTTTATCATGCTCTAAAATTCGTTTTTCAGTTTCATTTATAAAAGAAGTATTAGCATTTAAAACTTTAATATCCCTTATTCCTTTAACAAGTTCTGTAATAAATGATGTAACTTTATCTCTTTGTTTTCTTGATCTTTTTTCATATTCATACATATATTTAATACTCATATTCTTAAATATAAATATAATAATTGCACCAGATAATAAATAAACAAATAATATTTTATTTATAATAAATATTGCTAGTAAAATACCAATATTAGATAGAATTCCAATTAAATTATCTACTAAATTCGGAATAATTTCTGCCATATTATTACAATCTGAATTTATTCTTTCTATTATAGCGCCAGTTGAAAGTTCATCTAAATCTTTATTTTTAATATGCATAACACTTTTTAAAACTTTTATTTTTAACATACGCATTGTTTTTCTAAAATATATAAGTAAACTCATTCTAGAAATATATTCTGCTGCTTGATTAAAAATTTCAACTAGCAAAATAATTAAAGCCATTTTTAATAATTCATTATAAAGAGCATCATTAACAAATACTATTTCTTTGGCTAAAAAAAGCGGTATTAAAACACTAATTGCACTTATAAATGGAACAAATAATAAATATATAAATAAATATTTACGATAATTAATAGCATATTTATATACTTTTTTAATATTTATAAAAACACTTCTTATCATATTCTACCTACACATTTAATTTCTTATATATATCATTTAATATTTCATATTTTATGTTAATAATTTCTAAGTAAAAGCTTTTTCTAATATTACTTATAGACATCATATTATTTATTTGTTCAATTGCATTAGAAAAATCAAACATAATTACCCCTTCTTTCATCGAAATATTTAAATAATTATACCATTATAACTTAACTAGTTCAATTTTATTAATAATTAATTGATATTTATCTAATCTTTTTTCAACATGACAAGCAATTTTTAAAATATCCCCATTTTTAATATGATTAATATAATTAATTCTATTAGGAAATAAAGTTCCATCTATTGTACCTGTTTCATCAGATAATCTTAAAAAAGCCATTGTATCTCCTTTTTTAGTCTTAATAGTTTTAGAACCTTCTAACAAATAATAACCAACTATATTTTTATCAAAATATAATTTAATTTTATTAATTTTTGGACAATTATACTTACTTACAGGATGATTAGAAACATAATATCCATATAATTCTTGTTCATGTTCCATAAGTTCATTTAAAGGATATTCATCATATTTTTCTAAAGTAGGAATTGATACTAAAGATGAATCTAACCCACTTACTAATTCAGCGTAAATATTTGCTGATTTTATATTTTGAATTAAAGTCTTTCTAGTTTCTCCAAAGGAATCTAAAGCACCAGCATAAATTAAATTTGCAATTGTTTTTGTGTTAACACTTTTTCCATAAGTACGACTTACAAAATCAAAAATATTTATAAACTTTCCCTTTTTTAATTCCTCATAAATATCATTTGTTGCAGCTTCTCCTATATTTTTTATTACCGATATAGGCATTACTATTCCATTATTTATATAATAATCATTTTTACTTAAATTAATATCTGGTTTAATTATTTCAATTCCTAAAGACCTTGCTTCATCAAGATACTCTTTAGTCTTACTTACAGAATTAATATTAATATTTAAAAGAGAAGCATAAAAATACATAGGATATTTAACTTTTAAGTACATCATTTGATAACCTACTAATGCATAAGCAACAGAATGTGATTTATTAAAACCATAATTTGCAAATTTCATAATATAATTATAGATTTTAGTACTATCTTCTTCACTATAACCTTTTTCTTTAGCTCTTAAAACAAATCTTTCCTTTTCTTTTAAAATAATATCTTCTTTCTTTTTACTAATTGCTCTTCTAATTATATCTGCTTCACCAACACTATATCCAGCAATAGTAGTAAATATTTGCATTATTTGTTCTTGATAAACAATAATACCATAAGTATCTTTTAAAATTTCCTCTAGTTCTGGAACAATATAATCTATTTTTTCTTTTCCTTCTTTTCGTTTAATAAATGATGGTATATTATCCATTGGACCTGGTCTATATAAAGCAAGTGCAACTACTAAATCATTAAAAGAAGTTGGTTTTAATTTACTTAAAAAACTTTTCATACCATCAGATTCAAATTGAAAAATACCTGTTGTACTTCCAATAGTAAAATTATCTAATACTTCTTTAAGATTTAAATCAATCGTATTTATATTTATTTTATCTGGAATCATACTTATAATATCCGCAATAGTTGTTAAATCTTTTATAGCTAAAAAATCCATTTTTAAAAGTCCTAAACCTTCTAAATAATTCATTGTATATCCAGTTAAATAAACATTTCCACTTTTAGTTATTGGAATAATATTATCTAATCTTTCTTTACATATTACAACTCCAGCAGCATGTGTACTTATATGCTTTTTCATGCCTTCTATTTTTAAAGCATCATAATATACTTTCTTAATATTTCTATTACCATTTAATATTTTAATTACATCTTTAGTTAGATTATCTTTTAAACTCTTTTTAGGATCTATGTATTTATTTAACTCACTAATATCACATACTAAAATTTTAGATATTGATAAAAGAGCTTGCTTAGATGCAAATGTTCCATAAGTCATAATTGGCATAACATTAAAGTCCCCATATCTTGATTTAACATAGTCAATTACATCTCCCCTTTTAGATGCATCAAAATCAATATCAATATCCGGCATAGTAACTCTTTCTGGATTCAAAAATCTTTCAAAAAGTAAATTATACTTTAAAGGATCAATCATAGTTATTCCTAAACTATATGTTACTAAAGACCCAGCAGCACTTCCTCTACCTGGCCCAACTAATATATTATTTTTAATAGAATATTTTACATAATCATACACAATTAAGAAATAATCAACAAAGTTCATTTTTTTAATAATTGATAATTCATATAATAATCTTTTTTTATAATTATCAGGTACAATTCCATTAAGCCTTTTATTTAATCCTTTAATTGCTAAACTTTCTAAATATTTATAACTATCTGTTATTTTATCATCATAATGAGGAATTAAATTATTATTTTGTGAAAGTTTTATATTAATAAGTTTAGTAAAATTATTTAAATTAGCACATTTTAAATAATTAGCACTATAATCAATATCAGTATATTCATTACAATTGATATTATCTTTTATCATATTAAGATAATTAATATATTTTGTATCTTCTTTTGTTAAAGCTAAAGCAATATTAAAATAAACTACGTTTTCAGTTATTATTAAAGCATTTGTTTTTTCTTCTTCAGTTTTATAACCAATAAAGGTTGTTGTTAACTCATTTAATTCTTTAAATAATTCTTTTGATTCTAATGGAAGTAATACGATTAAATTATTAATATATTTTGTAAGTTCAACTATATCTAACACTTCATCTAAAAGATATGTATTTAATTTAAATAAACTTTTTAATCCTACCTCATCTTTAGCATATAAATAAACATCTAAATCATTTAATTTAGTATGAAAACCAATAATTGCTTTAATATTATTTTTATTACACTCTGTTATAAATTCAATAGAAGAAGATAAATTATCATCAACTATTCCTAAGGAAGATATATTATTTTTTAAGGCATATGAAATGAGATCTGGCACTTTAATCATACTAGAAAGTAAACTATAATCTGTTTTAATACTTATGCACTCTTTCATACTACCTCCATGTAGTTTTATTATAATACATTTGTTTTAGAAAATATATAGATTAATTGACTTAAATACGTTTTTTTGCTATTATATTAGGAAGTTTTAAGGGGGAAATTATGGAAAGATTAGATTTATCATATGTTGATTATAATTCTTTAAAAAGATTTGATTTACCTGAAAATATTAATCATAATGAATCATCACTCTTTTATTCTCCTTTTAATAGAAACGAAATCATTAAATCATACTATAATGTCTATTTAGATGCTAACGCTAATGAAAAAATAAAAGAAATAAATAACTATATAACATTTATTGATGATAATAATATAACTGAATTATTAAAACCAACTGGACTACTTTATGTAGAAAATAAATTTAAAGGTATTATACTTCCTAGAATAGATGGGCAAAATGCTAGTGTTTATTTAAATGGTAAAAATACTCCTATAAAAATAAAAATAGAAATATTAAAACAAATTGGTAATATATTACTTAAAATAAGAAATACACCTCCAAAATATAATGCTGCATTTGCTGATGTCCATGCAGATAATTTTATGGTTACTAATTTAGAAAAAAATAATTTTAAAACTATAGGTATTGATGCTGAATCAATGAAAGTATTAAATTCACCTGGACTAACCAATTTTTACTTATTTAATAATGATAATATTGCAAACTTAGATAAATATGATGCTAATGTCTTTGGAATTGTTTCTCCTAATAGTGAAACAGATCTATATTGTTTTATTATGATGATATTAGAATTAATTTCAAATAATAAAAGTATTTATCAATTAAATATTAATGATTTTTATAAATACTTAGATTACTTAGATTCATTAGGCATAAATCCTATGTTATTAGCATCATTTGCAAGCATATATAAAAAAGAAGATAATATTAATCCTTTACCATATCTTAATACTTTAAACAATATGCCATCTAATACATTGTATAAAGATTTTAAAAAACATAAATAGTCTAATATAAGTACTACAATATTAATTTTAAAGTATAAACCACTTGCAATTAAGCATAAACTATGATAAAATCAGTAAGAATTTTAATTAAGGAGGAAGAAACTTATGGCAAAAAATATTATGAATGCTAAACCTTTATTTGTTAAGTTAAGTTCTCATGCAAATAATAAAACAAACAGTAGACAAAATCCTAATTTACAAACTTATAAAATTAATGGAGTTAAAGTTAGATTAACTGCTAGACAAGCAAGAACATTAAAAAAAGAAGCATAAAAGCACCAATCTAGGTGCTTTTTTCATACTTTATTAATCACTAAACCAAACTTTTTTAACATCTAAACTTGTAGATTGAGGCATTGGATTAGGTAAATCAAATTTAGTAATTAATGGTAACTTAAATGATACCCCGAATATCATTGCTGTTCCACTTGTCAAACTTTTTAATTTCTCGATTGTCTCCATACTTACATTACTAGATATACTACTTACTATTTGCAAATCATTTGGATGATACATTCTAAATGCAATAAAATTAGAACATTGAGATAAAGCTGTATTAGATAATTCTGATGGTCTTTGAGTAATTAGCCCCAAAATAACGCCATACTTTCTACCTTCCTTTGTAATACGATCAAATATATTATATCCTAAAATATTAACATCATTATCATTTTGAACATATCTATGAGCTTCTTCTAATATAATGTGGATTGGAAAAGAACCTCTTTCTTTTAAATCAGTAGCATAATCAAAAAACATTTTAGTATAAATTTTAGCTAAAACTTTAGCAAATCTATCATCAATATAATTTAAATTCATATTAATAATTTGTACTTTACCTTTAGTACTAGAAAACAATCTTCTAATATATTCCCCTTTTGAAATTCTTTTATCTCCAGGAGCAAAGAATACTTTATTATCACTATTTATTATTTGTTGTAATCTTATTTTTAACTGATTATATTCATCATATATCTTCTCACTTTTAAAAGTTCCTTCACTAATTAAAGCAAAATCTAAAGCATAATATAAATCATCTAAACTATAAATGATACTTTTATCAACATCAACTGTAGTTAAATTAAGTTTTTGAAACTTTTCTAAATAATCGACCAAATAAGCAACTGCATTCATTTTCCCTTGATTATCAATATTTAAACACTGCTTAATAGTACGTACATATCCTGGTTGAACAATTGGAGTTTGCAAATTTATATCCCTAGTATTATATCTTGTTAAAATAGCTGTTACTTGATCTATTATTTGAGTAGAACTACGACCACTAGATAATAATTCTAAAATTGATTCAGCAATAATATCATTTTTATAATTTGCCATTGCCGTTGTTTGACCTTTAAATATATAGACTAACTTTAATGCTTTTTCTAATATAGGAAGTTGTGAAGCTGAACTAGCATTTAATAATAATGCTAAATCATCTGCCTCTAAAAAATATGCTGGAATATTTAAAATATTTGAATCATTATTTTCAGTACTAGTTGTAAAGTACCTATACCCCATATTAGGTAAACTATTAATATTTGATAAAGCACTATTATACTCCCCATATGCATCAAATAATACTATATGAGCATTTACAGGTAATTTATCATCATTATGGAAAAAGATATTTTGTAATAATCTAGCTACTCCACATGATTTACCTGAACCAGTATTACCTAATATAGCAAAATGATTTGCAAAAAAAGCATTAATATCAGCACTAATGTTAAATCCTTCATAGTTTAATGATTTACCAATATATAAATTATCTTTACTAGCAATATCTTGACTACCTAATAATAATTCAACTTCACTTTTATATACCAATCTAGGTACACTATTAAAATTAGGCTTTCTAAGCACTCCAGAAGAAAAAACATTATTTTTAATTTCACCTACTAAAAATATTTTTATTATTCTTTCATCCATGGCAACTATTTCACCAACCACTGAGCGATTATTTTCTGGAAATACCACATGATAATTTAAATAATTAACATCCAATTTATGTGAAGCATTTTCTAAAGTAACATATAAATCTTCTATACTTATTATTTTCCCAAACATTTTATCACCTATTCTATTAAGCATTTTATCATAAATGAAAAAAGAGGTAAACCCTCTTATTAAATTAATATATTACCAATTATTATTGCTAGTAGAATAAATAATACTAAAACAATAAATGCTTCTTTATTAAAGCCTTGGTTTTTTGATTCTAAATTATTCATAAGTTAACCTCCTTTAAATAATTGCAGCCCCAACTATAATCACTAAAAGAATAAATAATACTAGTATAAATGCAGCACCACTTACACCATTATTTGTATTTCCACAACCGTGCATGACATAACCTCCTTTTCGTATACTCATTTTATTGTACGCAAAAAATAGCAATTGTGTTCTTGTATTTTGTTTATATTGTTGTTATAATAAATTTCATGGAGGGTAAAATGAAAAAGAAAATATTGTTAAGTTTATTAATTTTAGGTTTTGCTGCAGGATGTGGTAAGATTCCTAAACTTGCTAATGGAGAGGAAGCAGTTGTTTCATTTAATAAAGAAGGAAGTGCAATTAGTGCAGCAGATTTATATAATGAAATTAAAGTTAAATATGCATTAAATTCATTAATTGATATGATTGATAGCAAAATTTTATTAGAAAAATATTCTGATAAAGAAAGTGATGCTAATAAAGATGCTGAAAGCCAAATAGAAAATATTAAAAAGTATTATGTAGATGATAATGGTAAATATGATGAAGCTACACTATTACAAGCATTAAAAACTTATTATGGAATTGATTCTATTAACGATTTTAAAGAAATGCTTAAACTTTCATACTATCGTGATTTAGCAGTAACTGATTATTCTAAAGAACAAGTAACTGAAAAACAAATCAAAAAGTATTATGAAGAAGAAGTTGTTGGTGATATTTCTGCTAAACATATTTTAATTAGTC
Source organism: uncultured Erysipelotrichaceae bacterium (assembly GCA_902783555.1). GTDB lineage: Bacteria > Bacillota_I > Bacilli_A > RF39 > UBA660 > CAG-533. The sequence goes on along the minus strand of CACZRB010000062.1, from coordinate 852 downwards.
CAAAAACTACTGATAATATGACTGATGATGAAAAGAAAAAAGCTGAAGATGAAGCTTTAAAAACTGCTAAAGAAGTAATTGATAAACTAAATAAAGGCGGAAAATTTGATGAACTTGCTAAAGAATACTCTGCTGATGAATCTAATAAAGATAAAGGTGGAGATTTAGGATATTTTAATAAAGGTGATATGGTTGCTGAATTTGAAAAAGCTGCTTATGCACTTAAATTAAATGCCTATACTAAAGAACCTGTTAAAACAAAATTTGGTTATCATATAATTTTAAAAACTGGTGAAAAAGAAAAAGAAGCTTTAGATACAATGAAAGATAAAATAATTGAAAAAGTTGCTGAAGAAGCAAGAAATGCAGATAATGCTTATGCTATTGAAGCTATGGTTGAAATAAGAAAAGCAAATGGTATGAAAATTCAAGATGACGAAATTAATAAACAATATGAAAATTATATTAGCAACCAACTAATTCAAGCAAGAAATTCAAATAACACTAGTAATTAATAAAAACTTGGAACAAAATTTATTCCAAGTTTTTTTAATTTATGATACTTTCTATTTCTTGTATAGATAAAGAAGTATACTTAGAAATATCCTCAAATGAAATATTATCAGCTATCATTTTTTTAGCAATAGAAATTTTTTCTTCTCTTCTTGCTATTATTAATTCATCATTTTGAATCATTCTTTTATCTTCTCCTTCATCATAGAACATTCTTTCAATTTCATCTTCATTATATTCTTCTACGGCATCGACTATTTCTTTTTTTATTCTATCTTCCATTTCGATCACGCTTAGACACTTTTCAAATTCTTCCATACTACTTGCATATAATAATGC
>CACZRB010000061.1 GCA_902783555.1 uncultured Erysipelotrichaceae bacterium | reverse complement strand
TAAAAATTTAATTTTTTTCATAATTCACCAGTTATATTATGGATTTATAGTAAATAATTATGCTATGATAAATTTGTGATTTATGATGGTTTTATATTTATTTAAGAATGGTGAATTAGAATTAACTCTTAATGGAATTATAGATGATAAAAAGATGATATTTGATAATATTATTTATGATAAAGAAAATATGATTTTAATTAGAGAAGATGCTTCTTTTAAATATATAATTGATTTTAATAATAATAAAGCTAGTATTGAATTAAAAGAGTATAATCAAAATCTTTCTTTATTAGTTCAAACTTTAGAAAAAGAATTAACATCTAATACTCATAAAATCAAATATATAATTGAGAGCGAAGATAATGCAATAAATGAATTAGTAATTATTTTTTAGGAGGTATAATTTAGTTATTGACAATAGAAATTTATATGATAAAATTATGTATGTTTAAAAAGCCATTATCAAATATTTAATACATACATATAATGGTTTCATAGGAGGACATATATAATGAGTTTAAAATTAACAGATGAAGAAAAAGAGTCTTTATCTTATAGTGATGTTGCATTTTTAATTTTAAAAGAAACAAATAAGAAACAAAAAATTCAAGATTTATTTAAAAAAGTTATTAAATTATTAGATTTAGATGATGACGTGTTTGAAAATAGTATTGGTGATTTTTTTGAACAAATTATTACTGATAAAAGATTTATTATGTTAGATGGCGGTTACTGTGATTTAAAAATAAATCATAGTGCTAAAGTAATAGTTGAAGAAGACGATGAAGACTATGAAATTGTACCAGAAGATGAAGATTTTGATGATGAAACTGAAGAGGATAATTATGATGAAGATGCAAATGCAGATGATGATGCAGATGATGATCTTCAAGATTTAGTTATTTTAGATGATTCTGAAGGATTAGAAGATTCTGATATATAGAATAGTCTTTTTCTTTAAAGATTGGAGAAAAATTTATGATAGAAAGATTAGAAATTATTAAGCAAAGATATGATGAAATTAATGCTGAATTGTTAAATCCTGAAGTACTTAGTGATTTTAGTAAGCAAAAAAAATTATCTAAAGAAAAAGGTTCAATTGAGGAAGTAGTATTTAAATATGAAGATTATAAAAATTTAGTTAATGAAATTGAAGGATTAAAATCATTAATTAATGATCCTGAAATGCATGAAATAGCTTCTTTAGAGTTAGAAGAAAAACAAAATACTTTAACTAATTTAACTAAAGAATTAGAACTTTTATTACTTCCTAAGGATGAAAACGATTCAAAAGATATCATTATGGAAATAAGAGGTGCTGCCGGTGGGGATGAAGCTAATATTTTTGCTGGTGATTTATTTAGAATGTATAATAAATATGCAGAGAAAAATGGTTGGAAAATAGAAGTTACTCATGATGTTGAAGGAGAAGCTGGTGGATTTTCAACTATTGAATATACTATTAGAGGAAATAATGTTTATTCTAAATTAAAATATGAAAGTGGAGTTCATAGAGTACAAAGAGTTCCTGAAACAGAAACACAAGGTAGAATTCATACATCAACTGCTACAGTTTTAGTAATGCCTGAAGTTGAAGATATAGATGTTGAAGTTAAACAAGAAGATATTAGAGTAGATGTATATCGTTCATCAGGAAAAGGTGGACAAGGTGTAAATACAACTGATTCAGCGGTAAGAATTACACATATTCCAACTGGTATTGTTGTTACTTGTCAAAATGAAAGAAGTCAAATTAAGAATAAAGAACGTGCATTGGTTGTTTTAAAATCAAGAATTTATGATATGATGAAACAAAAACAAGAAAACGATGTAGGGGTAGCACGTAAAAGTATGGTAGGAACTGGTGATCGTTCTGAAAAGATTAGAACATATAATTATCCACAAAATAGAGTTACTGATCATAGAATTAATTTCAGTATTATGGAACTTGACCGTGTTATGGAAGGAAATATTGATCCTATTATAGAAGCATTAATTACTGAAGATCAGAGGAGAAAAATAGAAGGTAATGAATAGACCTCAGAATATTTCTAAAAAAGATTTTCAATTATTACAAGAAAAATATAGTAATTTAGATGATGTTATAAATAAAATAAATAATGGATATCCTATTCAATATTTAATAGGAAATGTTGATTTTTATGGATATTTAATTAAGGTTAATCCAAATGTGCTAATACCAAGATTTGAAACAGAGGGATTAGTTGAAAAAACTATTGATTATATAAAAAAAATGGATTTATGTAATGCTTCAGTTTTAGATATAGGTACGGGTTCTGGTTGTATTTCAATAGTTTTAAAAAAAGAATTACCTTCTTTAGAAGTTACAGCGATAGATAAGAGTAGATTAGCTATTAGAACAGCCAAAAATAATGGTAAACTTAATAAAGTAGATATAAACTTTATTTCTAAAGATTTATTTAAGTTTAATTTAGTTAATAATTATGATGTAATTATTAGTAATCCTCCATATATTAGTCCTGGTGATAAAGTATCAGATGAATTAAAATATGAACCATATAATGCTATATATGTTTTAGGCAATCCATTAAAATATTATGAAGAAATATTTAAAATAGGAAATAAAGTATTAAATGAAAAATATTTAATAGCATTAGAAATTGATGAAGATCAAGGTAATAATTTAAAAAGACTTGCTAAAAAGTATTATTCAAACGCTAAAATTATATTAGATAAAGATTTAGCTGGTAAAGATAGATACTTATTTATTATAAATGAATAAAAATAAATAACACTACCCATTATTAAAGAGAAAGGATAGTGTTTTTAATTGAAAAAGATACTATTAATATTAGCTGGTATTATTTTGACTATTATACCTTTTAAAGAGAAAAAAGAAGATGTTATTATTCCAGATGAATCTATTAGACTTAGAGTAATTAGTAATAGTAATGATGAATTAGATATAAAAAAGAAACTTGAGTTAAAGACTTATTTGGAAGGAATTTTATATAATTTAATTAAAGATGTTAGTTCTAAAGAAGAAGCAAATGAAATTATTATTAATAATTTAGATGAGATAAATAATAGAATATATTCATTTTTAGGTAATGGTAATTATAAGTTAGATTATGGGCAAAATTTTTTCCCTAGTAAAGTATATAAAGGCGTAGTATATAAAGAAGGAATGTATGATTCAGTGGTTGTTACTATAGGAAACGGCAATGGAAGTAATTGGTGGTGTGTATTATTTCCACCTTTGTGTTTAATTGAAGATAATGATACAACTACTGATGTTGAATATAAATTATTTGTTTCGAGAATAATAGATAAACTTAGATAATATACTTAACTAGGAGGCACTATGTTAAGTATTTTTTTAATTGGACTTGCGCTTAGTATGGATGCTTTTTCTATTGCACTTGGAATAGGAATTAATAGATTATCTAATGCTAAGAGATTATTAATTCCAATAGTAGTAGCAATAATGCATTTTATTATGCCTCTTTTGGGGAATATACTTGGTGATGAACTATTAAATATAATAAATATTCATCCTAAATTAATAGTATCAATTATTCTTTTTTATTTATCTTTTATGATGTTTTTAGAAAGAAAAAATGAAAAACAGACTATTATTTCTTCTTTTGCATCTATATTATTAATGGCTTTTAGTGTAAGTATAGATAGTTTTTCAGTTGGGATAGGGTTATCTGGTTTAACAGATAAACATCTACTTTCCTTTTTAATATTCTCTTTATGTAGTGGTTGTATCACTCATATTGGTTTAATTATTGGTAAATATTCATCAAAATTATTAAAAGATAAAGCTATATATTTAGGTATAGTAATTCTTTTTATGTTAGGAGTTGTAAACATATGTCAAATATTTATTGATTAAATTGACTTAATTAAAGAAAGAATATATATTAAAAATGAAGAAGTCTATTATTTAATAAAAAAGAAAGGTAAAAAAATGAAAAAATTAATTATTGAAGGGAAAAATAAACTGGCAGGAAGAATAAAAATTGGAGGGGCTAAGAATAGTGTAGTTGCTCTTATTCCAGCTGCGATGCTTACTAATGGTAAGTGTATAATTAAAAATGTGCCTAATATCAGTGATGTTAGATTGTTAATTGAAATGATGAAATTACTTGGTTCTGATATTAAATTAGAAGGTGATGTTCTATATATTGATAATAGAAATGCTGTAAATCATGAGATTGACACTCATTATGCTTCTAAAATGAGAGCATCTTATTATTTTATGGGCGTTTTATTGTCTAAATATGGTTATGCAAAAATATCATATCCTGGTGGTTGTACGATAGGTGCTAGACCAATTAATTTTCATGTAAATGGATTTAAAAAATTAGGCGCTGAAGTTGAGACAACCGATGATGAAAAAACTTATATTATTACGGGCAAAAATTTAGTTGGCAATGATATATTTTTAGATATGGCTTCAGTTGGTGCTACAATTAATATTATGTTTGCATCAATTAGAGCTAAAGGTGTTACAAAAATACATAATGCTGCTAAAGAGCCAGAAATTGTTAATATAGCTGATTTTTTAAATTCAATGGGTGCTAAAGTTAGTGGTGCTGGAACTAGTGAAATTGTAATTGAAGGTGTTGAAGAACTTCATGATGGTGAAATAGAAGTTATACCAGATAGAATTGAGGCTGGAACTTATGTTATTATGGGAGCATTACTTGGTAATGATTTAGTTATTGATGGTATTGTTAAAGAACATTTAGATGCTTTATTTAGTAAACTGCATGAAGCTGGTTGTAATTATGAAATCAATGGTAATGAAGTTAAAATATCTAAAACTGATAAATTAAATCCTGTAAATGTAAAAACTTTAGTATTTCCAGGATTTCCTACTGATTTAGGACAACCTATGAGTACTTTTTTAACTCAATGTGAAGGTGATTCGGTTTTTGAAGAGACAATATATGAAAATAGAATGCGTCATATTAAGTATTTAAATGAAATGGGTGCTAATATAGATTTAGATAATAAAGTTGCAGTTATTCATGGTAAAACAGATTTAGTAGGTAGAAATGTTGAGGCAACTGATCTTAGAGCTGGTGCTGCAATGCTTCTTGCTGGTATGATAGCTGAAGGACATACGGAAATAACTAATATTGAACATATACTAAGAGGATATGAGAATATAGTAGAAAAGTTATCAGCAGTAGGTGCTGATGTTAAAATAGTTGAAGAGTAGTTATTCTCTTTAATCATGTTTTAATGTAAAAAGTAATTGAAATTGTATAAAAATATGATATAATACTTTCGTTAAACGAATTTCTATGGCTTGTAATAGTCATGGCTGAAGGAGGAATATTAAATGAAAAAGAACTTACATCCAGAAAGAGTAGAATGTACTATAACTTGTGCTTGTGGTAATAGTTTTAAAACTTTATCAAATAAAAAAGAACATTTTGTAGAAACTTGTTCTAAATGTAGTCCTGCATTTACTGGAAAAGATACTAAAGTTGCTAGAACTGGTAGAGCAGAAGAATTTAAGAAAAAATATAATCTTAACTAAGAATATTCTTAGTTATTTTTAATTGTATCTTTTTAATTTTGTGGTACAATATCTAGAGGAGTTGATTTTTGATGAAAATTGCAATTGGAACTGACCATAATGGAACAGAAATGAAAAAAGAAATTAAAACATTTTTAAAAAATAGAGGTATTGAAGTAATCGATGTAAGTGAACATAATAGTGCTTTAGATGATTATCCTGAATATGCTTTTGAAGTAGGAAAAAAAGTAGTTCAAGGTGAAGCAGATTTAGGAATACTATTATGTGGAACTGGTATTGGTATGAGTATTGCTGCTAATAAAGTAAAAGGAGTTAGATGTGCTCATGTTACAAGTACTAGTGAAGCAATTTTAGCAAGACAACATAATAATGCTAATATTATTGCAATGGGAGCTAATAATCAAAAAATTAATGATGTTATTAAAATGGTTGATTTATTTATAAATACAACTTTTAAAAAAGAAGAAAGACATGTTCGTAGAAATAATCAAATTCTAGAATATGAAATGAATAATTAATGGTTAAAACAATTATTTATATAATATCTGTTATGATATCTTGTTTTGTTATGACAGGTATTAATTATAATAATTTTTTTAAAAAGAATCATGTTTGGGAAGCAAGACTATTTGTTGTTGTTGTAAGTTTAATTATGGGATATTTACTTGCACAATTTATAATAAATTTTGCAGAAGTTAGTATAATTAAATAGAAGGTGATTTTTTATAAAAAAATTAATATTAATAATTATTCTTTTATTGCCAATATCAATAAGTAGTTTTAAATTTAAGAAAGCTACTTTTTTTAAAAGTGACTTATTAGAAAAAGAGGATAATAATCAAATAATTGTTCATATAAAAGATAAGGATTTATATTTAGATTTAGAAGATTATGTAATTGGAGTAGTAGGAGCAGAAATGCCGGCATCTTTTGATAGTGAAGCATTAAAGGCTCAAGCAGTAGCATCAAGAAGTTATGCAATGAGCTTTCTTAATAATAATATAATTGAGATAAGATCTACTATTAGTGATCAAGTTTACCATACAAATAATGAACTAGCTAATAAGTGGAAAAATGATTATGATAAATACTATAATAAAATAAAAGATGCTGTTGATAATACTAAAGGTGAAATTGTATCTAGAAAAGGTAAAGTTCTACGAACATATTATTTTTCAATGAGTAATGGTAAAACGGAAAATTCAAAGAATGTATTTAATGTATCTACATTTTTAAGTGTTGATTCTCCTTATGAAAATAAAAATTTGAAAAACTTTGAAGTTGTTAAAGAATTTAGTGAAGAAGAACTTTTAAAAATATTAGGACTTTCTTCATTTGAAGTGCAAAATGTGACACGAAATGATACTAATCATGTGGATAATATAGTTATAACAAATAAAAGATACAAAGGTACTGAATTTAGAAAATTACTTGGTTTAAGATCAACTGATTTTGATATAAAAAAAGAAGGTGATAAGTATTTAATTACAACTAGAGGATATGGACATGGAGTTGGAATGAGTCAATATGGAGCTAATGAAATGGCTAAAAAAGGATTTAATTATAAAGATATTATTAATCATTATTATCAAAATGTAGATATGATAAAAATTTAATGTATAAAAATTAAAAAACTATCCAAACTTTAATTAGAAGAGGTGTGTTATGAAAACCAGATTAAGGTTAAAAAATTGGGTAGTAGCTAGTATTTATGTATTTGCAGTAGGAGCAGTTTTAACATCATTTGTTTTACTTAATAAAGTATTAAAAGAAAGTGTTTATTCTAATGAAACTTTATCTTATGTTTATAAAGGACTTTTTGATAATACTATACCAGTAGTTAGTTTTAAGGAAGATAAAATTATAAAGCCTTATGAAGCTGAAAATGTTGAAGTAGCTAAAGATTTTTATGATAAAGATGCTGATGCTTCTGTTCAAGAAAATTCATTAATTATGTATCAAAATACTTATATGCCTAATACAGGAGTGCTTTATAAAGCGAATGAAGAATTTAATGTAGTTGCAGTATTAGATGGTACAGTTGCAGATATTGTAGCTGATGAGATTATGGGGAATATTGTGACAATTAAACATTCAAATAATCTAGCAACAATATATCAATCTTTAAATGAAGTTGATGTCTTAATTGGCGATTTAATCAAACAAGGAGATGTTATTGGTGGTAGTGGTACCAATAAAATTGATGCTACTAGTGATAATATGTTATTATTTGAAGTTGTTAATAATGGTGAATATATTAACCCAAATAAATTTTATGATATGAATGTACAAGAATTAAATTAGGCCAACTTGGTCTTTTTCTTTAGGAGGTAAAATATGTATGTTTTTGAATTAACAGATAAAGAAATAAAGATTTATAACCAAAAGAAGAAAATATTAATAAAAGAAATAATTCCCGAAAGAATTATTGTAGATAATAAAATATATGATTATTTAAAATTTGTAAATGTTTTGAATAAAATATTAAATAAGTATAACATTATTAATACTTTATTTAAGGTTAATGTCAAATTATTATTGTTTGAAAAACTAACGCCTAGTGAAGTATATTTGTGCAAAAGTGCTTTTAAGAGTATATCTAATGTAAGTGTCGATGTTATAAATATTTATAGGTATTTTGATGATAATTATTTATTTATTAGTGGTAATATTTTATATTTTGAAAACAAACCTTTGAAAGTATTAAAAAAAGGTGAGTATATTTTAGTTGGTAATTCAAGTGATTATAATGAGATTAGAGAGCAGCTTATAAATAAATATAAAATTAAACTTTTAGAATATGAAAATAGCGATATGATTATATATGAAAAAGTATAGTTGTATGGCTTTTATTTTGGTATAATATTAATAGAAGGAATGTGAAAATATGAAAGTAGTAGATGGATGCACTGCTTGTGCAAATATGGCATATAATTTAAGTGAATTATCATTTATATATCCTATTACGCCTTCTAGTCCAATGGCTAGTGGGATTGATAATTTATGCAGTAAGAATATTAAAAATATCTTTGATGATACTGTAAATGTAGTTGAAATGCAAAGTGAGGCAGGTGCTGCAGGTGCTCTTCATGGGGCATTATCTGCTGGGTTACTTGCAAGTACATTTACATCTAGTCAAGGTTTATTACTAATGATACCTAATATGTATAAGATTGCTGGGGAAGGATTACCTGGTGTTATTCATGTAGCAGCGAGGTCTCTTGCTAGTCATGCTCTTAGTATTTTTGGAGACCATCAAGATATTTATGCAACTAGAAGTACTGGTTTTTGTATGTTAGCGTCAACTAATGTTCAAGATGCGCAAAATTTAGCGTTAATCGCACATTTATCTGCAATAGAAGCAGAAATACCTTTTTTACATTTTTTTGATGGTTTTAGAACTAGCCATGAGTATAATCAAATTGAGCCAATTAATCAAGATATTATAAAAGAATTAGTAAATTATGATAAAATTGTAGATTTTAGAAATAAAGCTTTAAATTCTAATAAAGCTCAGACTCGTGGTACAAATCAAAATGAGGATATTTATTTTCAATCTGTTGAAGCAAGAAATTCGGATTATGATAAAGTGCCATCAATTGTAGCAAATTATATGGATAGATTAAATAAAAAAATAGGAACAGATTATAAACCATTTAATTATTATGGACCTGCTAAAGCTAAGTATGTAATAATTGCGATGGGTTCAGTTTGTGATGCAATTAAAGAGTTAATATCTTTACCACAAAATGATTTATTTGGTTTAGTAGAAGTGCATTTATATAGACCTTTTAGTAAGGAATATTTAATTAAAGTATTACCTAAAACTGTTAAAAAAATAGCTGTACTTGATAGAACTAAAGAGCAAGGTAGTGTTGGAGAACCATTATATTTAGATGTTAAAAGTGCTTTAAGTGATTTTAAAATAGAAATATATGGTGGAAGATTTGGCTTATCTAGTAAAAATACTACTCCTAATGATATATATGATGTATTTATGATGCTTAAAAATAATCCTAAAAATAATTTTACTGTTGGGATTAATGATGATGTAACTAATACATCAATTAAACATTATGACTTTAAGATTAAAAATAATTATAGGGAATTTAAAATATATGGTTTTGGATCAGATGGTATGGTAAGTGCTAGTAAAAATATTTTAAAAGTTTTAGGCGATAATACTTATGTTCAAGGATATTTTGAGTATGATTCTAAAAAAAGTGGTGGAGTAACTATTTCTCATTTAAGGCTTTCTGATAAATTAATTGAAGCTCCTTATTATGTTACTAATCCAGAACTTATTACTGTATCAAAAGATGAATATTTTTATAAGTTTGATATATTAAATTCTATTAAAAATGATGGTATTTTATTAATTAATACTAAAAGAAGTGAAGATGAATTAAATAGATTTTTACCTGATAAAGTTAAGAAGTCTTTAAAAGAAAAAAATATAAAAGTATATATAATTAATGCGGAAGATTTAGCAGTTAAAAATGGTATTGGTGGTAAGATTAGTTTAATTTTAGAATCATGTATTTTACATTTATTAAATGTTGATAATTTTGAAGAATTATTAATAAATGATGTAAAAGTGCGATTTGAAACTAAGGGAGAACAAATTGTAAATGCTAATATAAATTGTATAAATGAGTTTAAAGATTATTTAAAAACGTGTGATATTGATGAAAAAGATGGTGTAATTATACCTGAAAAGAGTAATTTTAGTGAGATTATTAATGGCCGAATGGGAAATGAATTAAGTGTAAGTGATTTACTAAAATATAAGAATGGATTATTTGAAGGTGGCTTAAGTAAATTAGAAAAACGTAAGATGAGTTCACTTGTACCTAAATGGAATAAGGATGAATGTATTGAATGTGGTTTTTGTGCTTTATATTGTCCTCATGCAGTAGTTAGACCTTTTGTTGTAGATAGTAATGATAAATATGCATCACTAGGTAAAGATGCTATTGGTATGGATGGTAAATTTATAATACAATTAAGTGAAGCTGATTGTACTGGTTGTGGATTGTGTGTTAAGAATTGTCCAAAGAATTGTTTTGAATTTGGTTCATATGATGAAGAAAAGCAGAAACAAGCTAATGATTTATTTAATAATTATCAAAATCCAATTATGCCTTTAAATACAATTAGAAATTTGGAACTAAGAGAACCTTTATTTGAATTTAGTGGTGCATGTGCTGGATGTGGGGAGACTCCTTATATTAAGATGCTTACTCAAGTTGTTGGTAAAAAGTTAGTTATAGCAAATGCTACTGGATGTTCAAGTATATATGGAGCTAGTGTGCCAAGTACGCCATATAAAGTATCTTGGGGTAATAGTTTATTTGAAGATAATGCTGAATATGCTTTTGGTTTATTAAATTCTTATGATAAGTTAAGAAATAGAGTTTTAAATATTTTAAATACTAATATTAAAGATAGTGATTTATTAAATGAAGTACATAATAATTTTAATGATTATGACAAAATGTTATCATTAAATAATGATTTAGAAAAATATGTTCCAAGTGATTTAAAAGACTACATATTACCTAAGAGTGTTTGGGCTTTAGGTGGAGATGGTTGGGCTTATGATATTGGATTTGGTGGTATAGATCATGTATTATCAAGTAATAAAAATATTAAAATATTAGTTTTAGATACTGAGGTTTATTCTAATACAGGTGGTCAATCAAGTAAGTCAACTAGAATAGGTGCAGTGGCAGAATTTGCCAATAATGGTAAACAAACCGCTAAAAAAGATTTATTTAAAATTGCTATGAATTATCCTAATATATATGTTGCAAGTATTTCATTAGGAGCTAATATGATGCAAGCTTTAAATGTGTTTAAGGAAGCTGAAATGCATGATGGACCTGCAATTGTAATAGCATATTCACCTTGTATTGAACATGGTATTAAGGGGGGTATGTCAAATTCAATTACATCTGAAAAACTAGCAGTAGATTCTGGATATGTATTACTTATGAGATATAAAGATGGTAAATTATTAATGGATTCAAAAGAACCTAACTTTGATAAATATGATGAATTTTTATCTAATGAGGCAAGATATAATGCTTTAAAAATTAAAAATAAAAAGGCAGCAGAAGAATTATTAAGTGATAATAAAACTAATGCTGTAAATAGATATAATTATTATAAAAATTTAAGTATTACAAAGTAAAAAAATAGAGGCTATCCCCCCTGGGGGTAGCCTCAAAGAATAAAAAGGGGTTGGCTAGTGTGATACTAGCACCAATTCGCCTTT
>CACZRB010000060.1 GCA_902783555.1 uncultured Erysipelotrichaceae bacterium | reverse complement strand
TCAATCTAATTTTTAAAACTGACCAATACTTTCTAGGCTCTTTACTTTCAGTCAGTGCTGCAATTACATCAACAACACTAAAGTAATATTCCTCTTTTTCACTATTCCATATACTTCTTATTTCATTTCCCTCAAATAAGTTAGAAATAGTCGCTATTTTATTATTTTCCATAGTTTTCACCTCCTTTCAAACAAACAAAAAAGAGGATATCTCCATTCATTTCCGAATGAAAATATCCTCGCATGCATGAAAATCTGTTCCTTGCCTTAACAGATAATCCCTAGCGTTTAAATTGTCATACAAATAATAGGCAAGCTATTTATACATGTATATTATACCATAAAGCTGATTGCATTCCAGTCATATATTTATTGTTTTGACAAATATTAATTTTTACAAAGTACCTCATCAGTGATATCGATAATTCGTTATCTGCGACAAACCAATGATTTAATTCTATAACTTCCATATAATCACCTTCAAATAATATTTGTATAACTTGAAAATATTATAACACCAAAAACTTATCTAATTATTATTTATTATTAGCCAAATTGCTTGTGCCACAGTCTCATTAGGAATGACCAAGGCTAAAATGACTATTATTTAATCATTAAAATCTTTTAATGCTTCTTGCATATGTTTTTTGTTTTTGATTACTATGTTCATCAATATTTATTTTACCTATAATCATTTTTTCAGTTTTTTGCCATTGTTCATCTAGTTCTTGAGCTGTTATTTCAGCATCAAGTAAATCACTAAACTCAGCTGCAGCAAACTGTTGTGTAATTTTAAAATTTGATTTTGAATTTTTACTTGTTTGCTCATTATCTATTTTATTTAATGCATAACTTAACCCAACTCTTATTACTTGACTTATGCCCTCGTTTGTAATTCTATATTGGCATATTTTAGCTAAAACAGTAGAATCTTCTTTCAATTCTATAATTGTCCCAATACTAAATGGAACTTCGATACTATTTTTCATATTAGGATTATATTCACTATATGAATCTCTACTATTAATCATTTTAAACCCTCCTAACTAAATTATAACATAAAAGACTAAGTATTGTATAACTTAGTCTTAATTATTACTTATTTTTCAAATTTGCTTGAGCAGCAGTTTCATTAGGGGTGAACAAGACTAAGATGACTAAATATTATTTTTTATAACCATATTCCAATTTTAGCGATTTGGTTTTTTGTATTGTATCATCAATAAGTTCACATTCTTTAGTTGATATTTTCTTATATCCAGTATTAATATAATCAGTTAAACTACATATCTCGATAATTAAATCTTCACCATAATGCTCTTTATTATTATCAACTTGAGAGATATTTTTATATCTCAAACCTTTATTATAAATGTTTATGTATCTATCATCCTTCAATAATAATATGGTATAATAATCAACATAATTTGGATGAGGTGACATAATATGACCTTCATTATCAGTGACATTGATTATATCCATAATGCAGTGTCTACACTTAGCAAAGTATAAATTATTAATATTATATTTCATCCAAAACACCTCTCAATTAATATTTTAACACAAAAGACTAGATTTATCATCTAGTCTTCTTATATTTATATTTTCACGCTTATGCGTTCTAATTTTTTCTTGCTTTGATTGCAGCTTGTGCAGCAGCAAGACGTGCAATAGGGACTCTAAATGGAGAACAAGATACATAAGTAAGACCTACATTATGGCAGAATTCTACACTTGATGGATCTCCACCATGTTCACCACAGATTCCAAGCTTAATATCAGGTCTAGTTGATTTACCTAAATCTACTGCCATTTTAACAAGTTTTCCTACACCTTTTTGATCTAATTTAGCAAATGGATCTTGTTCATAGATTTTATTTTCATAATAAGAACCTAAGAATTTACCAGCATCATCCCTTGAGAAACCAAATGTCATTTGAGTTAAATCATTAGTACCAAATGAGAAGAATTCAGCTTCTTTAGCAATTTCATCTGCTGTAATAGCAGCTCTTGGTATTTCAATCATAGTACCAATATGATATTTCATATCAGAACCTTTTTCTTCTTTTACTTTTTCAGCTGTTTCAACTACTACATCCTTAACAAATTTAAGTTCTTTAACTTCACCTACTAAAGGAATCATAATTTCTGGAACAATATCATATCCATCTTCTTCTTTTACTTCAATAGCAGCTTCCATTAATGCTCTAGTTTGCATTTTAGCTATTTCTGGATAAGTTACTGCTAAACGGCATCCACGATGACCCATCATTGGATTAAACTCATGAAGACCATTACAAACATCTTTAATATGTTCAACTGTAATATTCATAGCTTTTGCAAGTTCTTCCATTTCAGCATCAGTTTTAGGAATGAATTCATGTAGTGGTGGATCAATATAACGAACAGTCATTGGTTTACCTTTAAGTTCTTTATACATTGCTTTAAAATCAC
>CACZRB010000059.1 GCA_902783555.1 uncultured Erysipelotrichaceae bacterium | reverse complement strand
CTTCATCATTACTTATACATTTAAAATGCTTTTTAGCACATTCTATTTTTGCTTTTTCTACATCTCTTAATTCTAGGGAATCCATACCATTTGATTCTCCATGACTTCTTGATAAATCTGTATGAAACAATACATCATAATTAAATCTATCTTCTTGAAGAGGATTATCTTTATAGTTTTTAATAAATGTATTCCAGTTTTCACTTAATTTTTTGGGACACAATACTAGTATACTTTTATTTCTTTCTTGATAATACTTAATAACTGCTAGAGCTGTATAAGTTTTACCTAAACCAACACTATCTGCTAAAATGCAACCGTTAAATCGTTCAAGTTTATTAATTATTCCTAATACAGCATCTTTTTGAAATTCATACAAAGAGTTCCATATTTTTGATTCTTTAAATCCAGTTTTCTCATTAGCAAGCTCATCTTCGGTAATATCTTCTAAAAATTCTGTAAATATATTATAAAGAGTTATATAATATATAAATTCTGGCGAATTTTCTTTATATAAATCTGACATAAATTCTATTACTTCATTTGTAACATCTTTTAAATGTTTATCATCATTCCAAATTTGTTCAAATGAATCTATATAATTTTTTGTAAATTCATAGTTATCATCTACTTTGGTAATAGGCATATATATTGCATTATCTTTTTCATATCCTAAACCAACAGTAGAAAATTCTTCCATGTTTGTATATGTTATATTTGAATTGTAACTTTGAATCACCATAAATCTTTGAATAGCTTCGCCTTGAATATTTGACTTAAATTTTGCATTTTGTTTTATCCAGTTTACGCACTCCTCAGCTATACTTTTACCATTTAATTCGTTTTTTAATTTAACTTCAAATTGAGAACCGCTTAAACTTTTTTCCCTGTTTTTACTATTTATTTCAAAAAATCTTTGTTGTTTCTTATTAGATGCTTGTTCTACAAAAGTAGGATCAGTAAATATAAACTTAAATTCATCTACTTTTGAAAGTTCTTCTTTTAATGCCTCAAATCCATACATAGAGAATATTGATGCACAAATTCTTATTTTAGAATTATCTATAATATTTTGTTTTAAATCATCACCTAATTTTTCAAAATGATTATCAATTAATTTCATAACTCTACTACCTAACTCTTTCTATATATTATTTTATCTTTATGTTCTATATAATCTTCACCATCTAATTTACCAAATAAATAAAAAATTGTTGCTCTTCCTATCTCTTTATAATTACCATTATTATTAATGTAAAAAACAAATATTAAATCCTTCCCCTTAGGTGCAGTATATTCATCCTTTTTAATCTTAACGTCTTTAACCGAATTATAAACATAAGAGACTTCATTATAAGCAAGTTCTTCATAATTATCTTTTGAAACACTGTCATTAAAAATATAACTAATATTTACACTATCATTTGTTGTATCATCTCGATTAATAATAAATACATCTTTGCTAATATGATTTTCAGCAATATCTGATACATATGAATTATATTTAGTGGATAATATATAATCATTTCCTTTAAAACTATCTAACTTCCAAACAACAAACCTATAACCATAAAAAATAAACAAAACAATTATAATTAATAAGAAACAACTATATAAAGAACTATGATTTAAAATATGGCTTGATGTATTAATTATTTTAATAGCATTTGTTGGGCAATTAATAATTGCAGTTTTTGCTTCTTCGATATTATTTTCTGCTCCAGTTCTTACTCTTGCTTTGCCATCTGAATCGATATCAAATACTTCATAGCAAGTATGCTTACAAGTAAAGCACCCAATACACTTATTTTTATCAATTACTACTTTTCTCAAAATTATCACTACACCTTAGCAATTAAATTATATCAAAATTAGATATTATTCACCATAAAATTAAGATATTTTAAGAAAATAATTGGCATTACAATAATAAAAATGTACTTTCTAATGACCTATCAAATGACTAGTTTATAGTCATTCTAATAGCCTATCTATTTCCATTGCAAGTAACTTTTCATCATGATAAAATAGATATAATAGCAATAGCACTATGCAAATAAGCACTAGACAAATACATATTTATCAAATAATATGTATTTTTTATTTGCCTAAAATGCTATTACTATTGTTATAAAAGGTTCTAATAATTTAGAAGGAGGTGTATTTTGGCTATTCGTTTAAATGATAAAATTGCTACATATGGCTTTTTAATAAGAAAGATTTACTAGAACCATATAATGTAATTTATGTACTTTTAATAGTTACTTTATTGCCACAATTTATGGTACAAAATTGTCCCATAATTGGGCACAAAATGGCTTTAAAAAGCCAATTTTTTGTATTACTTTCGTAATACATTTTTTATCAATTTCTTTATTCATGGCACTTATGATGTAATACATATTAAGTACATTTCAAAATATGTAATACAATTCATTTTCTTACAATCCCTTTAATTATGTGGTTAACTTGCCACTGGCAAGTTGTTTGTAATACATATTATCCTGTTATTTTTTCATTAATAACTTGTGTCCTTTTTTGGCAAAAAAATATTAAGAATTAGTACCATATTTGTGGTACATTTTTTCAAAATTATTAAAACTTATATGTCAGATTTATCTAATTAATTTAATAAAAAATTATAAAGGAGGAATTCATATTAGATACAAAAAAACATTCAACAATATTAAAAAATATTCTTTAAATAATAGGAGAAATCATAATAAATAATTTAGGAAATATGCTAATTGAAATTGGAAATATCATTAATAAATATTCAAAGCAAAATGAAATCGACAATGGTAATCAAGTATTATTAAAAACAAAAGAAGTATTAAATCGCTACCCTGCTATTACCAATTATGGACTAAATGAAGCTATTAAAAATGGTTTTATACCTGTAGTTAAAATAGGTAAATTAAATTATTTTGACATTAAAGATATCGAAAAATATTTAGCAAGTAATAAGATTATTGTAAATGATTCTAAAAAAATACATAAAAAATATATTTAGGAGAAATGGTACATAGGAAAAATAAATGATAATAAAATGAAAAATATTTATAAAGAATCTGATGGAGTTTTTAGAATTGAATTAAGCAATGGTTTTAGAGAAGATGGAACTCGTGATCGTATAGTAGAAAGAGTTTATGGTACTATTGATGATGCAATAAAAAGAAGAGATGAAATGAAAGCTCTTCAAAAACAAATGAAAGAAAATGGTTTAAAAGCAGAAAATGGTGGTTATACTCTTACTCAAACAGCTAAAATATATTTAGATGATACAAAATATCAAAAAAGAGCCATAAGTACAACTAAAGGCTATAAGCAACTGCTTAATAATTGGATTTTACCACAACTTGGTAATATAAAAATAAGAAGTATTACAGAACAGGATTTAGAAAAATTATATGATAAAATGAGAAACTCTATTAATATTAATACTGGTAATCCTCTATCAGAAACTTTTATTAATCATTGCCATAAATTAATAACTTCTATTTTTAATTATGCTAAAAAGAAAAAATGGATTTTATCTAATCCAGCTGAATTTGTTATTAATCCACCCAAATTAAAAATTAAACAAAGAGATTATTATAGTTATGAAGAAATGATAGAAGTATTTGAACTTTTAAAAAATTATAATATAAGGTTTAGAACAGCAATTTTTACTCTATTTAATACTGGTTTTAGACGTGGTGAATTAGGTGGTTTAAAGTGGAAAGATATTTGTGAAAGAAAAATGCCAATTACTGAAAATGGTATTAGAAAGTTTCAAACTAATTATATAATTAATATCGAACGAGAAATTATGACTGTTTCAAAAGAATTGCAAAAAGAAAATAACTTTTTTAAAAAGTACGATATTATTGAACAAGTATCTGATTCATTAGTCGCTATTAAGCCTAAAACAGATAAAAGTATTCGCAAAGTTGTAGTTGTAGAAGAAGTATATAAAGCATTTATGAAATATAGACAATATCAAATTGATAATGGATTTATTCCTAAAGAAGATGATTATGTTTTTAGAACAAATGATTTAAGTAATGTTTGGCATCCAGATTATATTACTAAAGAATAGTTTAATTTTATAAAAGAAAATAACTTAAAAAAGATTACTGTTCATGATATAAGGCATAGTCATGCAACATATTTGTTATCAATTGGTGTTCCCCACAAGATGTTGCTCGTAGACTCGGTCATTCTGAGCCTTCTACTACTTTAAGAATATATACTAATAGTAATTTAATTCAAGATCAAAAAATAGTAAATTTAATTGCTAATAATATCTATAACAAAGAAAATAATTATAGCTTTGAAATTAAGCCTTTAACATTACTAGCAATTTTAACTAATAATCCTAAACTAACTAATATAGATAATTTATTCGATACTTTAGAATACTTCATTAAAGAAAATATTACTTATGATGAATTAGATAATTATATAAATATATGTAAAAATTATCTAATAGATATTAATCCTAAATTAATAGATTTTAGTCAAACTATTGAAAGCTTAGAATCTAATACAAGAGATAAATTTCTTGATAGCTTCTCTACTATTTTTAATAATAATCATAATCTTTTATTAGAACCAATAAGTGATATTTCTAAATATAAAGATAAATCTATAAAGGTATAATAATATTCCCACAGTTCAATGTAATTGTGGGAATATTTTCATTTTATTATTTTTTTAAAACTATTCGCAAGAGTACAAGTCTATTATCCCCTACCATATGAGAAAATAGTCGAACCTTTTAGACTGTTGACAAAGTAAAATTTGAGAATAATCTGAGAAAGTATATTAGTTTCTAATTATTTATATATTTGTTATTTCCATACTAGTTAAATATTCTTGAACCTTTTTAATAACTTCATCAATATTTTTATCTAACCAATTATATTTTGGATTATTAAGATTTATTATATATAATCTAGAATCAGTAATTTTTTTAAATTCATTTATTAAATCTATAATATTATTAATATTGGAAGTTTCGTCATCATAAATTAATACTTTAAAACATTTTTCCAACTTTTCTTTATTCAATAGATTGTTAACTATTAAATAATAAAAATCAAATATATCTTTATATCTAGTAGATCTAATATTAAACTTTAATAATGACTTTAATTTTTCAGTAAATATTTGTTCCGGAGAATTAATTAATAAATTAGCTCCTATATTAATTGTATTAAAATCAAACATATATTGTTCTTGTTCCAGTTCAAATAATTTATGAACTCCAATATCCAATTTTGTATCTATTTCATTATTAAAACTATCTTTAATCTTTAAAAATACTCTTTTTCCATTATAATCTTGATGATGTAAAGGAACTATATTATCAGTTATTTCAAAACTAATACCTTTAAGAGATTTATCTAATTCACTAATAAAAGTTTTAATAGAATTATCTTCTAATGAATATTTAATAAAATCTAAATCTAAGTCACGAGTTGCTCTACGCTTATCATTTGATAAATTATGCATAACAACTCCACCTTTGATAGTGATATTTTGAGAATATTTACTATTTGATATCGCCGTTAATATCAAATCTTGACACACTTTTGCGGATGCATCTCCATCTGTATAACCAATTTTAATATATTTTTGTATTAGTTCTTGTAAATTCATTAAAACACTTCCTTTTGTATTTTAGAGAATAAATCAATGTCATTTTTATAAAAATTCAAATAATCTGATAACTTATTCATATCAAGTTTATTACTTATAGATCTATAGTTATTTATTATTTCTTTATAATAATCAAACGGAATTTTTTCACTATTTTTAACAAGTTCTATTAGTAATTTTTCCTTGTCATATATTTTAATTTCAATTCCATTTACTTTTATCGTAGAAATACCAATATAAAATTTATCTTCAGGCACATATATTTGTTTAACTTTATCATCTACTATTTTAGTTGCCTTTCTATGTGTAGCTAAAAAATAACTTTGAGGTATAACATCAGTTAGATTATGATAATAGTATGCACTATCAGATGTAAATACTGCGTTTGGATATTTTTTATTTATAATTAATAAGTAATTAACAAATTCTTGATCAGAATATAATCCAGGTTCAATCTTAAATATTTCTTTATTTTCTACAGCTTTTCCCAATTGATAATTGGTTTTATATTTTGAAATTGCCTCTTCATAACTATAAATCATTTTTCATCACCAAATACAATTTTAAAGTAAATCTCGGCAAAAGTCAATAAATTGCCGAGATTTACTAAAATAATATTGAAGCTATGTATAGACAAAAATAGTTATTTTTGATACAATTTATATGCAATTTGATTCCAATATATTTGGTATATTGGAGGAAAGAAAGAGTTTATGCTCTTTTTTTCGTTATAAAAATACTAGATATATTCACAGTTTTTTATATAGTAAGTCCAAAAAACTCTTATTGTCATTTTCAAAATCAACTGATGGCACTTTTGGTGGCAAAAGTATCATTTTAAAAGAGTTTTAAACATATAATATCAAACTATAAATATCTTGTTTTTCTTTTATTTAAGGTGTTTTGCTCTTTTATAATAATAATTTCTTGCTCCTCCAAAACTTTTGATGGGAGTTCGATTCTCTCCACCCCTGCCAGTAGTACTTACTGCTCTAACTTTTATAGTTTAGGGCTTTAAATACATAGAAAAATCAGCTGCTAGAAAGGTAGTTGAT
>CACZRB010000058.1 GCA_902783555.1 uncultured Erysipelotrichaceae bacterium | reverse complement strand
TTATTTAATAATTTAAAAGGATTAACTAGTCTAAATTTAGAAAATTATGATACAAGTGAAGTAACAAATATGGCATATTTATTTCATCATTGTTTAGCATTAACAACATTAGATGTATCTTCATTTAATACCTCAAAAGTAACAAACATGGCATATATGTTTGCTGGGAGTAGTACAAATTTAGGGTCAAATAAAGATTACAGAATGCGCTTAACTGAAATAAATGGGTTAACAAATTTTGATACATCAAAAGTAACAAGTATGGCTGGAATGTTTTTTATGGATGTAAATTTAACCGAGTTAGATTTAACAGTTTTTGATACAACAAATGTAACGGATATGACCAATATGTTTTCCGGTGGTTGGACTGATAATAGGTATCCTATGAAATTAAAAAGAATTAAAGGAATAGAAAGATTTAATACATCAAAAGTAAAATATTTTAGTGATATGTTTTTTGAAACTGAATATCTAATGGAACTAGATGTAAGTAAATGGGATACTTCTAGTGCAATTAGTATGTCGGGTATGTTTGTATTTATGAATGCCCAAGTACTTGATGTATCTAATTTTGATACTTCGAATGTAACATCTATGTATAGAATGTTTTGGTGGGCTAGAAGAATTAAAAATCTTGATTTAAGTAATTTTGATATGTCTAAAGTAACCAATGTTACAAATATGTTAAGTAGTTTAGAAAGTATTCAAAAACTTAAAACACCAAAAGCATATCCTCCAAGTGTAACTATTGGTTTACCTAAAACATTGAAAGATGCTAGTGGTAATAGTTATACTTCATTAGATAAAAATAGTCCTACTGGAGTTTGGCTTACAAAATAGGTAAATATTTAATTATTTGCCTTTTTTTGTGTTATAATTTAGTTAGAAGATGGTGATACTATGCTATTAAATGTTATTAAAGGTGATATAACGTCTTTAGATGTTGATATTGTAGTAAATGCTGCTAATAAGACATTACTTGGTGGTGGAGGAGTAGATGGAGCTATTCATCGTAAAGCGGGTAAGGCATTATTAGAAGAATGTAAAAGGCTAAATGGCTGTGAGACAGGTGAAGCTAAGATGACTGATGGTTATAATATGCCATGTAAAAAAATAATACACACAGTTGGTCCTGTTTATAGTAATGGTTTAAGAGGAGAAGCTAAGCTACTTAGTAATTGTTACTTAAATAGTATGAAATTAGCTGAAGAATATAGAGTATTAAATAATTCGGATAAAATCTCAATAGCCTTTCCTTGCATAAGTACTGGTGTTTATCACTTCCCTCATAAAGATGCCGCTAAAATAGCAATAGATACTGTTAAAGCAACTAATTATCATAATATTATAGTTATTTTTGTTTGTTTTTTAGATGAAGATTTTGAAATATATAATAATTATTTAAAATAAAAATATGAGGAGTTTGGGGAATGGTTAATAAAGAAGAATTACTTAATACGGCTAAAATTTTATTAATATCTGATATGAAAGAAGATTATGATATAATATCATCATTTGGTTTTAAAAAAATAGATTGGTTTAAATCTATAGTTAAAGCTGATAATTATTTTATGGATAATTTGGACGCTTTAGATGACTATTTTATAGTTATTACTGGATTTCAAAAGACATATAATTATAGGATAATTAAAAATGTTAAATTGGAAGATTATCTTAAATCTTTAAAGAATCGTACATATTGTTATGAGATGCCAAATAATAGAATGACTTATCCATGGTATTTAGAACTTTATGTAAAAATACCTAACGAAATAATAAAAGAGAAATGGAATATTGATAATAAATCTTTAAGAAATATTTTAAGTGATATAGTTAATATTTGTACAGTTGGATATAATCAAAAACGAAATAGTATTATAAAAAATAAAGTAAATAAAAAAAGTATTATAGTTGAAAAAGAAGATAATAGTATGTTAGAAATATTTGAAAATATTAGAACGATGGCTATTAGTTGTTTGAATAATAACTCTTTATATTATAATAAGTCTAAGGATATTAATATTTATGAAGTTCAAAGTAGAATAAGAATTGAATATATGATTAATGGTAAAATAATATGCGCAGTTGTTTTTGATAAAGATTATAATGAAACTAAAGTTATAGATATGGAATTATTAAATGAAAAAGGTAAATTGTTTAAAACTGATATAATACTAAATCCTAATGGTAAAGTAACAGATTCTAAAAAAATAAATGCTTTAAAATTTGTTAATAATAAATTATCTGATTATATTAATTCATTACAAATTAGAGATAGAATTAAAACTTTAAAATATAGCAAAATAAAATGAACTAAATGTTCATTTTATTTTTCAAATTCAACTGTTTTAGCCCATTCAATGAATTTAGGTTCAAATTCATCTTTATTTTTACTTTCACAAGCAAAATTTACTAACCAGAAAGCATCATCTGCTTTATAAACTGATGCTAAGTAAAAGAATGACTTACCACTTACATCTTTTTCATAAGTGAAGTATACTAATCCATCTTTTTCAATTATATTTCCAGTAAATGAATTAGCTGTTTTTACTGCTTCAGCATAATCTGTTAGGGTTGAATCTTTAGTAATACCAACTACTTCTAATTCAGTAAAATCTTCTTTTAATGCAGAAAATATAGCGTCTTGACTTTCTAAGTATGCAGTTTGTGATACTAGGTCTTTTTCATAAAATGAATCATTCATAGTTACGCTAATGCCATTAACCGTATATTTTTTAGTGGATTCTTTAAATAAAGAAGATAAAGAACAACCTGTAACTACAAATAGTAGTAAGCCTAAACAAATTAATTTAGCATATTTTTTCATAGATTATATCCTTTCTATATAATATTTTTTAGAATGTTATCTACTTTTAATCTAAAATCATTAAGAGTACCATCATTAATAATGATTTGTTCAAAGTTTTGATAGTTATCTAATGCTAATTCAGTTGGATGGTATCTTTCTAAATCTGATTTATATGGATTGTAATTAGGTCTAATAATATGTATCTTTACTGCATTAGAAAATAAAAGTTTTATTTTATCTAATTCTTCAGGAAGTCTTGCATCACTTATAGTAATGATATCAAAATAATTTGAGTATACTTTAATGTCTTCGATAATTCGATTAATAAAAAAGTACTTATCTATATTATTTCGTATATCTTCACCTAATTCTTGTAAAAGAACGCGTGGTTTATTTTCTTCTGTACCATCCCAATTGGTTATACCTTTAACGTACATTTTAATATATGATGAAAATTGAAGATTAATAGTTTTTAGTCCCTTTTGATTAGCATAATCTTTAATAAAACCTGCAGTAGTATCCTTCCCAGCTTTAGCTTTACCAGATATAATGAATATTTTAGTTTTCATAGATCACATTCTTTCTTCATTAATTATAACATATTCTATCTTTAAGAAATATAAAATATATGATAAAATTTTAGATATATGATAGAAGGCGCAATTATGTTTTATGATGAAACTATAAAAGATTGTTTAAATAAATTAGATTCTTCAATGGAAGGATTAAGTCAAAAAGAAGCTCAAAGTAGATTAAAAAAATATGGGTATAATGAACTTTTAACTGAAAAGAAAAAATCTAAATTAAATATGTTTTTAAGCGAATTTAATGATCCAATGATTATTATTTTAATAATATCATCTATTGTGTCTTTTATTGTGGCATTTATTAATCATGAATCATATGCAGATAGTATAATTATTATTTTAATTGTAATTATTAATGCATGTATTGGCTATTTTCAAGAAGAAAAAGCAGATAAAGCTCTTGATGCGTTAAAGAAGATGCAAGTTACTAATGTTAAAGTGGTAAGGAATGGTAAAATATTTGTTGTTGATAGTAAAACGTTAGTACCTGGGGATATTATTTTATTAGAAGCAGGTGATATTGTACCTGCAGATGCTAGAGTTATTAAATGTTCTTCTTTAAAAATAGATGAAGCTAGTTTAACTGGTGAGTCTGTTCCAATTAGAAAAGATACTAAAAAGCTTAAAAATAGTATTTCACTTTCAGAAAAAAATAATATGGTTTATTCTGGTACTAATGTTACATATGGAACTGGTGAGGCAGTTGTATGTGTAACTGGAATGAATACAGAATTTGGTAAAATAGCTTCAATGCTTTCAAATGAAAGTGAAGAAATAACTCCATTACAAAAGAAGATAGAAGAAATAAGTAAAGTATTATCAATAGTTATTATGGTTGTTATTGGTATAATGTTTATAATTGGGCTATTAAAAGGAATAAAGTTACTTGAAATATTAATGCTATCATTATCTTTAGCAGTAGCGGCAATTCCTGAAGGATTACCAGCAGTTATTACGATAACGTTATCATTAGGAATTAGTACTATGGCTAAAAAACGTGCCATAATTAGAAAAATGCCTTCAGTTGAAACTTTAGGATGTACAGAAATTATTTGTTCTGATAAAACAGGTACTATTACTAAAAATCAAATGACAGTTGAAGAGATATATTATAATAATGAAATATTTGTTAATAAGAATCCTGATAGTTTTTTACTTAAAATGATGGTATTAAATAATGATGTTAAAGAATCATCTGATGATTTAATTGGTGATCCTACAGAGATAGCACTTTATAAATATGCTGAAAAATTTATTGATGTTAAAGAGGCACTTGAAAAATATAATAGAGTTATGGATATACCATTTGATAGTAATCGTAAAATGATGTCAACTTTAAATAAATTTGAAGATGAATATATTTTAATTACTAAAGGAAGCTTTGATAGTGTTTTAGATAAGTGTAATAAAATCCTTCTTAATGGTAAAGTTAAAAAGTTAACTGCTAGTATGAGAGATAATTTAATTAAAAAAGAAAATGATTTATCTAGTAAAGCTTATCGAATATTAGCTTTTGCTTATCATGAATTTAAGGAAAGTCCTAAAGAAAAAGATTTAGAAGAAGAAGATTTAATATTTGCCGGACTTGTATGTATGATTGATCCGCCAAGAGATGATGTTAGGGAAGCAATTAATTTATGTAAAGATGCGCATGTAAAACCAATTATGATTACTGGTGATAGTTTAGGTATTGGTATTGCAATAGCTAAGAAAACCGGTATTTTACATAAAGATAATGAAGCAATATTAGGAATGGAACTGGATAATTATAGTGATGAAGAATTAAGGGATATTGTTAAAAAATATTCGGTATATGCTAGAGTTACTCCTGAACAAAAACTTCGTATTGTTAATGCTTGGAAAGCTAATGGTAAAGTAGTTGCTATGACTGGTGATGGAGTAAATGATGCGCCAGCAATAAAATCGGCAAGTATTGGTATTGGAATGGGAATTACTGGTACGGAAGTATCAAAAAATGTTTCAGATGTTATATTATCAGATGATAGTTTTTCAACTATTGTTTCAGCTGTCAGAGAAGGTAGAAGAATATATGATAATATAAGAAATGTATTAGTTTATTTATTAGCTGGTAATTTAGCAGAAATATTTATTGTTTTTATTACGATATTTTTTGGTATTGAAATATTTGTTCCGATACAACTTTTATATATTAACTTAGCAACTGATTCATTACCAGCTATATCACTTGCTTTTGAAAAGGAAGCACCTAATATAATGAAGCGAAATATAAGACCAAATGATAGTAAGTTTTTTACTAATTTTCTAATATCTAAAATAGCTATTAGTGCTGTTTTAAAATCTATTGCGGTATTATTAATATACTTTGTTAATATTAAATTATTTAATAGTGAGGTAGCTAATGCTATGGCATTTATAACTTTAATATTATTAGAAATGATTTATGCTTATTCTTGTCGTAATTTAAAAGTACCTATTTTTAAATATAAGATATTTGGAAATAAAGAATTAAATAAAAGTATGTTAATATTGATTGTTGCAAATTTATTATTACTATTTAGTCCAATTGGTAAAATATTTGGAATTGTTAATTTAAGTATTATGCAAATTATTTATGCTTTAATTATAGTATTAGTAGTATTTGTAATTGATGAAATAAGTAAAGAATTAATTGGTAAGTATTTTAAAGATTAAATATTTACCTTTTTTCTTTGTAAAGTTCTAAAAAAAATAGTATAGTATTACTAGAGGTGCATTATGAAAAGAAAAGAATTCATGATAATAACAGGTATAATTATTTGTTTGTTAATTGGATTATTAATTTGGCTATTTTTAACAAATAATGAAACAGATGGGAAAAAATTTAAAGAGGAATATAGTTATTTAAATATTGATAATAATAATCCTTTTATTTATAAAAGTGCGAATGATATTGTAGAAATGATTAATAATAAAGAAACATTTTTAGTATATTTTGGATATGCAAATAATGATAAAGTAAAAGAATTATTACCTATTATGATTAAAGCTATTCAAGATGAGAAAATAGAAACTGTTTATTATGTTGATATAGAAAATATTCGTAATGTGATGGAATTTAGTGGTAATTCAGTAGAAACTGTTAAGATGGGGACTGCTGGATATTATGATTTATTAAAGATATTAGATAAGTTACTTCCAGATTATGTTTTAACAGATAATAAAGGTAAAAAAATAGAAGCTGGTAAGATAATTAATGCTCCTACTTTATTAGCAGTATCTAGCGGTGATGCAGTTAAATTATCTAGTGGTGAAGGTGAAGATACTTATTCATTATTTAAAGAGGTAATAGATGCTGCAAAGCCAAATAAAATGTGTGATGAAGATACTGCATGTTAGTGTTAGAAATAATAAGTAATCTTTATATAGTATCAGTTTAAAATATTCTGCTAAAAGCAGATTTTTTTAATTTTATTTTAATGTTAAAATATTAGTATAGTCGTGAAAGGAGAAAATAAAATGAATTATATAGCGCTTATTCCAAGTTATGAACCTGATGATAGATTAATAAAAATAGTTAAAGATTTAAATAAAAATAATTTTAAAGTAGTAGTAGTTAATGATGGAAGTAGTAATGATTATCAAAAAATATTTGATAGTTGTAAAGGGTATGCTAGCGTACTTAGTTATGATACTAATAAAGGAAAAGGATATGCATTAAAAAAGGGCCTTTCTTATATTAAAAATAATTATGATAGTGGAATAATAGTTACTATGGATAGTGATGGGCAGCATACTATTAATGATGCTTTAAAGTTATGTAATATTGCTAGTAAAGAAAAAAATGCTTTAATACTTGGTAAGAGATTACGTGGAGATACAACTCCTATTAGAAGTAAAATAGGAAATAGTATTACGAGAATATTCTTTCGTTTAACTACAGGAACAGATATTTATGATACTCAAACTGGTTTAAGAGCTTTTGATTATTCACTGATTCCTTTCTTATTAAAAGTAGATGGTAATAGATTTGATTATGAAATGAATGTATTATTGGATGCTTATAAAAATAAAATAATTTTAAAGGAGGAAACAATTGAGACTATTTATGAAAATAATAATAAAGGATCACATTTTAAAATAATAAGAGATTCTTATTTAATATATAAACAAATATTTAGATTTATAATATCATCTTTTAGTTCTTTTCTTATAGATTATTTAGTTTATAGTTTAATGCTATGTTTTGGAAGTGATATTATATTATCTAATGTAATAGCAAGAATAATTAGTGCTAATTATAATTATTTTGTTAATAAGTTATTAGTTTTCAACAATAAAAGTAAAATAGATAAAACAATATTTAAATATTATTTATTAGCTATAGTTATATTACTTATTAATACATTATTACTTAGTATATTAGTAGGTATAGGTTTTAATAAATATATAGCTAAATTAATAGTGGAATTAGTTTTATTTATAATTAGTTGGATTATTCAAAAAAGATATATATTTTAAGGAGGTTATGTGCGAAATATTAAAATTTATCCCATAATATTTTCTATATGTTTAATAAGTTTTACAGTTTATGTTTTATTAGATACATTTGTAATAAGTGAAGTTTATGAGAAAGTAGAAATTAATTCTAAAAGTAATGATGTAATTGGTGATGTTAATATAGCAGAATCGTTATATGAAGATGATAATATTACTATTAATTTAAGTACAATTAAAAAGTATGATACAACTATTTATATAGCTGATGTAGTTTTAAATGATAGTAAATATTTAAAGAGTGCTTTTGCTAATAATTCATATGGTAAAAATATTACTGCAACAACTAGTGAAATTGCTAAAAATAATAATGCTATTTTAGCTATTAATGGAGACTATTATGGAGTTCAAAAAAGTGGATATGTGTTAAAAAATTATAAGATATATCGTAATGTATCAGCTGGAGATAAAGAAGATTTAGTAATTTATGGTGATGGTTCTTTTGAAATAATTAATGAAAGTGAAATAAGTTTAGAAGAATTAGTTTTAAAAGGTGCTAAAGAATTATTATCATTTGGTCCAGCGTTAATTATTAATGGTGAAATTATAGTGTCAGAAAATGAAGAAGTTGGAAAAGCAATGGCTAGTAATCCGAGAACAGCAATTGGTATTATAGATAATAATCATTATATATTTGTAGTATCAGATGGTAGAACTGAAGAAAGTGTTGGATTATCTTTATATGAACTTGCATGTGTTATGAAAGATTATGGCGTTAAAACTCTTTATAATTTAGATGGTGGGGGATCTAGTTCAATGTATTTTAATGGTAATTTAATAAATAAACCTACTACTAATGGAAGAAGTATTAAAGAAAGAGAGGTTAGTGATATTGTCTATATTGGATACTAATAGAACTATTAAACATTATTTATTTATAAGTTTAGGTTGTTTTATAGTTTCTTTTATATATGAATTATTTAGTCATGGAGTTTATTCAAATTATATGATATTTGCAGGAATTATTCCTTTATGTTTTGGGGCATTATTTTATTTATTAATTAAAAATATTAATCCTTTTAGTATAAAAAGTAAGTATTTATATAATTCATTTGTAGCCTGTTTAACAGTATGGATGTATATTAATGGTATTTTAGAAATATATGGGACAACTAATAATTTGGTTAATTATTATATATATGTTTTATTGGGATTATTGGTGTTAACAATAATAAGTGTAATATTTAGTAAAAAGTAAAAGCTATCATTTGATAGCTTTTATAAATTAAATAAGTCTTTTAATGTAGTTTGTTCAATTGAGGGATATAGTTCTTTATATTTACCATAAGTAGATTTAACAGTAGTTTGTCCTAGTCCATAATAGTAATTTTCATTAGTTTTATCTGTGAAACTAGCTCCGACAGTGGCGTCAAATACATAGTATTTACCATTATATTCTACATAATTCCACATATGGTTATCAGACATAACAAGATAAGAATTTATGCCAATATTTTGAAATATTAATTGACTTGATTTAGCAAATCCAGCACAAACAGAAGTTCCTTTAGTAAAAAAACTATAAGCTGATTGATTAGATTTAGAATACATAAAAGTATGGTCATAGTTGTGTTTAGCAACATAATTATATACATATATTATTTTATCTTTTTCACTCATGTTACTAGTTTCTTTTTTAATTTTATCTATTTCTCTTGCTATTCTTTTAGTACCAAGATTAGTTTTTAATTTACCTAAGTTTTCATAACTATTATAAGTTATTGAATTATTTTCTATTCTGTATGCATCAAATGTTTGAAAACTGATTAATTCAGGATGGTCAAGAACTACTGCATCAAGACTTTTAATAAATCTACTAATTATTCTGTAACTGTGGAAATAAATGGTGGTACTATTACTATAGTAATGGGACAAGGAGATACTGATGGTATAGATTCTAATGGAAATATTTATATAACAGGTGGTGCGATAAATATTACTGGACAATCTGCTTTTGATTATGATGGTGAGGCTAAATATACTGGTGGAACAGTGATAGTTAATGGAGAGAAAATAACGACGATTACTAATCAATTTGGTGGCCAAATGGGTGGAAGAATGCGTGATAATACTCAAAATGGAGAACCTGATGGTGGTGCTAGACGTGGACAAAGACCAAATGGATATTATAACTCTGGTGCTCGTTAATTAAAAAAAGAATCTG
This sequence comes from uncultured Erysipelotrichaceae bacterium, assembly GCA_902783555.1. Taxonomy (GTDB): domain Bacteria; phylum Bacillota_I; class Bacilli_A; order RF39; family UBA660; genus CAG-533. Next base: position 7,848 of record CACZRB010000058.1, on the reverse strand, counting down.
ACTAAAAGTTAGATTCTTTTATATTGCTGCCAATTAAATTTTCAATATGCTCGCCATAAGAAAGACCGACACCTCTTACAAAGTTAGTATCTATTCCTGAATAATATACATAATATACTCCGTCTTCATAGATAAAACTACTACGATATATTCCACGATTGTCCCAAGATATTAATGATGGTCTTAAGATAATTATACCCTTAGAATATTCATTATTATCTTTAGAATTAAAATAATATAGATTCATTGAATTACGATCTTTATGATATTTATAAGCAACAGTTAATAATTCATAGCCTTTTTCAGTTTTAATAACATCTAAATGCCATGTTTGTAAACCACTAATTGGATATTTTAACTCAATAGTTTTTTCATTGGTATAGTTATATCCGTCTTTACTTTCCATATATCTTACTCTTAAATCTTTACCTACGGCCCACATTTTATAAGTACCATTATCATAAATAAAGGCAGGAGACATAAAGTCATCATTTTTAAATACTTCAGTAATTATTTTTTCTTTATCGGACCAGTTTATTCCATCAGAGGTAGTTTTACGATAAATTATAACTTCATTATTAGCTTCATTAACATATCTAAAGTATAGTTCCATTTTATTAGTATCTTCATTATAAAGAATATGAGGATCAGAATTATAAACTACTTCATGTTTATATCCTTCTGGAGCAGGTTCGATTGGATTTTTAAGCCCAGCAGGTATTTCCCAGTTTATTAAATCATTACTTGCTACTATGTGAGGATTTTCATATTTATCATTACCATATGGGTATGGTGAAAAAGTAAGCCAATATTTATAACCATTCCATTTTTCTTTAAAATTTAATACTTTAGGGTGAGTTGCTTGAATATCAGTTTTTCCATCATTTAAATTAAGTTTATATGCTGCATTATGCATGTTTTCTATATAATCATAATTAAGATTGTATTTACTATTAACTTTATTTTTTAAATAATTCATTCTTTGACCAATAGTAGATTTTCCAATCTTATCTTTATTAATATAAGCATAAGGTAATGATAATGCTCCTAAAAAACCAATACATATTATAATTATAAAAATAATATTCCATTTCTTTAATTTTTGATTTTTCTTTTTTAAAGTTTCTATTTCTTGTTTCATATTTTTCTCCTGTCCATCCAGTTAATTATTATATCAGTTAAATATAAAGATATAAATATTTTTTCTTTAAAATTAATAAAATAATTGATAAATATAATTATTTATGTTAAAAATAAATTAAGGGAGTGTTTTATGAATAGAGTTTTAAATAAAAGCTGGTTTAGTTTTGATAAGAAAGAGGAAACTAGAGAATCAATTATACTTATAATGCTTGCTTTATTAATACCTATGTTTTTAGGAAAGTTAATATCATTAGTATTTGGGGAAAATAGTTTAGTTACAAGTAATTCTCAAGTTATTATTGGAACTATAGTAAATAGTTTACTTATAGTTTCAGCTTTAAATATTAAGGGTATAAAGAAAATTATAGGAGTTATTATTGTGCCAAGTGTAGCAAGTGTACTTGGTGGATATTTATTTGGTAGTGCATCTGTGGCAATGGTTTGGATGATACCTGGTATTTGGGTTGGAAACCTTATATTTGTTTATGTTTTTAAAAAGTTAATGATTGAGAAAAAAATTAATTATTTTTTAACTGGATTATGTGCAGTTACATTTAAATCATTAATAATATTTGGAGTATTTAGCTTATTAAATGCTTTTGGAGTATTTCCAAGTAGTGTAATAGATACGATAAAGTATTCGATGGGTATAATGCAAGGATTTACTGGAATATTAGGTTTATTACTTGGTTATTTAATTTATACTTCATATAGATATTAAAAGGTTCTCGTTTGTGAGAACCTTTTATGATAACTTAATTATAACTAAGTGGGCTGATGATGATTCTGTTTTACCAGATAGTGGAGTTATAGTTAAAGCTGCTAGGTTTGAGGTTGGATTTCTTACGGTAAGTATTGAATTTATGGTAGATGTTTCTACAATAGTTGTTTGAATTATTTGGCTTGCTTCAGTAGTTCTTCCTACTACTGTTATGCTAGTTAAGCATTATCTAGAGTTAATTCTAGTTGGCCAGCTTTGTCAACTCCTACTTGAAATGTAATAAAATATGTTCCTATATTAGTTAAATTAAATGTACTATACTGCCACCATTATTAGGAGTGCAATTACAACAGTTTTGCTTATTACATGTTTGATTCATGTTATACCTCTGATATAAGTACGTGTAAAAAAGTTTGATTTTCACCAGAAATTATCATATTGTGATAAAAAGTGGTGAAAATATAGCATTAACTTAAGATATTTCTTGCAAAAAAATTTTAACATGATATACTTTCGTAGGTGGTTTAATGAAGAAGTTATTTAAGTGGAATTATAATGAATTTATAATTGCAACATTTGGTCTATTTTTATATTGTTTATCAATTAAGTTTTTTATTGTTCCTAATAATTTATATAATGGGGGAATAATGGGATTATCGCAAATTCTTAGAACAATTATATTACAAATAACTAATTTAGATTTAAATGTAGATATTGCAACTATTATTTACTATTTAATTAATGTACCTTTATTTGTTGTAGCTTATAAAAAGATGGGAAGAAACTTTTTTAACCGAACTATTTACTGTGTTACGATAAGTACTATATTTTTGTTTTTAATACCAGATATTAGTAAACCATTAACTGATAATTTACTTACAAATATTTTAATTGGTGGATGCTTATGTGGCTTTGGTAGTGGACTTTCTTTTTCAGTAGGAGCATCAACTGGAGGAACTGATATTATTGGACTTTTACTTACTAAAAAGCATAAGAGAATTACTGTTGGAAGTTTTTGTTTATCTTTTAATGTAGTTATTTACTCAGCTAGTGCTTTAGTTGGTGGTATTGAAACTATGATTTATTCTGTTTTATATTCTGTATTTGATAGTATGGTTTTAGATAGTATGCATGATAGAAATATATGCTCAATTAATATTATATTTAGTAAAAATAATCCTAAAGTTATAATTGATTATATTAAAAATGAATTAGATAGAGATGCAACATATTGGGAAGGTACTGGAGGTTATGATAATACTAAAACTTATATAACTTATGCAGTTTTATCCAAATATGAAAAAAGTAGATTAGAACATTACATTAAAGAAAATAAATTAGATACATTTGTAGTAAGTCAAAATAGAGTTGGAGTTTTAGGAAATTTTGAAAAGAAATTATAAAAGATTACTTTAATTAGTAATTTTTTTCTTTTGGGCAATAATATTAAAGATGAATATGAAAAATATAAGTATTTGGAAAGATTTAAAAATTAAGAAAGACTATTCTAAACTTAATAAAGATATTAAATGTGATGTTTTAATAATTGGTGGAGGAATAACAGGTGTTAGCACTCTTTATCATTTAAGAGATAGTAAAGTAAAAGTTGTATTAGTTGAACAAAATAAAATAGGACAGGGTGTAACTGGTAATAGTACAGGTAAACTTTCTTATTTACAAAATGATTTAATTAATAAGATTAGAAATAATAATGAAGAAGATGCAGTTTGCTATTTAAAAGCACAAATTGATGCGATAGATATGTTAGTTAAAACAATAGAAAAAGAAAAGATTAGATGTGATTTAGAAGAAGTAGAAAGCATTCTTTATACTAATAAAGATGATCAAATAAAAATGATAAAATCATTAGAAAACTTTTTAAGAAAAAATGAAATTAATGTAAATGTAACAAATAATGATATAGTACAAAGTAAATATATGATAAAAAGTAGTAATACTTATTTATTTCACCCAATTAAGTTTTTATATGGATTAATTAAAAATAGTGAAGATGTTTATGAAAATACAAGAATTATAAAAATAGAGAAAAGTAATGATTATTATAAATGTTATACTAATAATAATATTATTATGTGTAAGTATGTAGTTATAGCGTCTCATTATCCATATTTTATATTGCCATATTTATTTCCTTTAAAATGTTATCTAGAAAAGTCTTATTTAAGTGCTTCAAAAAGTAATTATAAAGATTTATCATTAATTAGTTATAGTAATCCTTTTGTATCAATTAGAACATATAAAAATAATTTAATTTATTTAAGTAATAGCCATGAAATAGGTACTAGGGTAAATGATAAAGATAATTTTAAAGAATTAATTAAGAAGATAAGTGATTTAAATTTAACTGCTAATTATTTATGGAGTAATATAGATATTATGACTGGTGATGGAATGCCTTATATTGGAAAAATAAAAAATAATATATTAATAGGAACTGGTTATAATACTTGGGGACTTGCTAATGGGTTTTTAGCTGGTAAAATTTTATCAGATATTATTTTAAATAAAGATAATAAATATATAGATTTATTTAATCCTAAGAGAAAGATTAAAGGTATTTTAGGAAATATTCAAAAGAATATTAGTGGTTATATAAGTGGAATTACAAGTGATACTAAAAAGTGTAAGTTATGTCCTCATGCTTATGGTAAGCTCATTTATAATGATATAGAAGATACATGGGATTGTCCTTGTCATGGTTCTAGGTTTGATAAAAATGGTAAATGTATAAGTGGACCAGCTAATAAGGATGTTGATGTTTAATTGCCTAATATTTTTTTCAATTGCTTCACAAAAATATTAAAAAAATATATCGTTTAAGAATATGACTTAAGAATTATATGTTATATTATATATGGAAGTGATTCTGATATGAACCCCGTTTCTTTCAAAAATTCCTAGGTTTTTATAGATTATTAAACACTTTTAATAATGTATTAATAGTGTTCTTTACGTCATCAATAGTTATTATACTTTCATTGTCCAGTACATATATTTTTTGCATTTTATTAAATGCCTCAATCAAATTTTCATTAAAGTTCAATTTCATATATTCAAAATTATGTATTTTCTTTTCTTCGGATATTCCACCTAATCTTAACTTTTCTTCTTTCCTTTTATAACTAATTAGTTTATTTAGTTCAACTTTATCCTTTAATAAATTTTTAATATCATCATTTTTAATCATAATAGCAATGTCATATAAATGTTTTGAAACATCTTCATACATTTTTCTTTCATAATAAAATTCAGCAGCAAATACTTTATCAATAAAGATTCTTTCTAATTTTATTATCTTTATTTCAAATTCAGATATGTTGTATTTTTCTTTTAAAATATTTTTTTCTTTATTTGTAGCGTATTTATATATAAGTGGCTCAATAATATATTTGGATACTGGCTCTGATACTGTAAAAGATGTTGATTCTATTTGTATTCTTTCGGATTTAAATAATTCGTTTAAACTAAATAATGAATCATATTTATAAAACGATGTAATGCTGCCTTTTTTATCTATTGTTTCGTCATTCATTAGTGATAATCCTTCAATATTATAAGATAATGCGGATTTCTTTAATCTTGTCTTATTACTATTATTTGATTCATTTTTAATTACTTTAACCGTCAAATCAATATCTTCAGAAAATCTATTCATATGATTTAATATCTTATATACTGCTGTTCCACCTTTAAAATAGGCTTTTAATTCATCTTGCTTAGAAGCTAAATCTTTTAATACTAAGCATACATAATAATCTTTTTCTAAGATATCATTTCTAATTCCAGTTCTACTATTTACATTTAGTATTAATTCTTCTAAGATATCTTTATTCATTATTATTACCGCCTAATTCGTATAATTTTTTTATAGGTTTTAAGTTATTCATTTTATTAGCATATTCAAATATTTTTTCAAATTCTAACTCATTATCTTTGATAAATTTATAAATAATCTCTTTTTCATTTTTAGTTTCAATTTTAATGTTATCTTTATTAATTAAAATATCAAATAATTGAAGATATTTATAATTGTTTTGATTAATGTCAAGCTTTGGTTTTCTAATAATGACTCCTAAACTTTTATTATTATAATCATTGGCATTAGGACATTCATTAGTGACAATTAATATTTCTTTTGGTATTTGAGTAGTTAGACCTATTTTGTTAAATAAATATGCGCCTGAATAATACCCTTTTTGACCATTACTATCATGTATATATTTTTTTTCAATAACTTTATTAATATTTAACAGTTTATATCCAAAAGCACCTTTTAAAGGTTTATAATATATTCCTTTAACAAATTGAACAATTTTGTTTTCTTTTACTAATCTATTAATATACACATAAATATTTTTAAAAATACTGTCAAAATTATCATTGACTATATTTTTAAAATAAGTTTTAATTTCTTCAATAAAAATAGGCTCATCATAAGGATATTTATCAATGTATTTAATTAATATATCATTATAATTCATATTTCCCTCCTACATATATTATGTTATTAGTTGATTAAAATATATATAAAAACTCATGAAGCAATAACATTATATAATACTTTTGATAATATGTCAATTATTATGTGTTTTTGATAGTGTAAATATCTGAAGGGGCTATTAATAGGTATTATTTTTTTAGTTATTATGCTATTATAAAGATGTAAATGTACTTTGCTGTAGTTTACAAATATTAATAGAAAGGAGTATTGAAATGAAAGGAAAGACTAAGACTATATTGTTTGCGTGTGTTTTTTTAGTATTAGTTATTGGTGTTATTTTATTTTTCCTTTTAAATAAGGGAAATAAAAATATTACTTTATCATTTAATGTTGATGGCGGAATATCAGTAGAAAAAATGGTTATTAAGAAAGATTCTACTGCTAAATTACCGGTTACAACTAAAGATGGCTATAAATTTAATGGTTGGTTATTAGATGGTAATTTAGTTACTAATGATACTGTATTTAAAGAAGATAGTACTTTAACTGCTTCTTGGCTTAAAGAAGACGCTAAAACTTTTACAATAACTTTTGATTCTAATGGTGGTAGTGATGTAGAAAAATTAACTTTAGAGTGTGATAAAGAAATTAATTTACCTACTACTACTAGAAAAGGTTATAATTTTGTATCTTGGGAAGATAAGAATGGTAAAGTTATTTTAAGTGGGGCTAAACTAGCTTGTGAAGATGTTAAACTTAAAGCTAATTGGTCTAAAGAAACAACAACTACTAAAACTACAAAAACTACAACAACTACTAAGACTACAACTACTACGACAACAACTACCACAACAACTACGACAACAGCTAAAAAGAATTATACTTGTCCATCTGGATATAAATTAGATGGTACTAAATGTGTAATAGAAGGTACAGTTAAAGAAAAATGTGGCACTAATGCTCATGAAATTAGTGGCAAATGTGTTACTTTAACTGGAAATGCAAGAAAAGAAGGCACTAGAAGCTGTCCAGCTAAAACAATTACCTTTATGTCTTATGCTGGAACAGAAAAGCCTGATCCTGTATTTGCTGGAACATATTTCTGTTATTATCATGCTATTAGTCAATATAATACAGAAGATGCTTGTACTTCTAAGACTGGAGCATATGGTAATTTTGTATGGCGTTCATCTAATAAAACATGTTATGTAACTAGTCAGCTTGCTGAGATGAGCTGTGATAATTTAAGCGGATATGTTTATGTTAAAGATCCTAATACTTATAGTGGAGTTAATGGATTAAATGGTGGATGTTATCCAACTTCAAATAAAGTTAAGTATTGTGATAGTGAATATACACTTACTGATGGTAAATGTATTAAGACTATAGATGCTACTTTGAAGTAGTTTTTATAAGACTATTGTGTAAAAAATACGGTTCAATAAAATCTAGTGTGGAGTAAAAATAATAAAATTTACATGCTAAAAAACTTAAAACAATAAAATCTAGTGTGGAGTTGAAC
>CACZRB010000057.1 GCA_902783555.1 uncultured Erysipelotrichaceae bacterium | reverse complement strand
CTTGTATAATCCTTAAAATATTCATAAATTGATTGTAATGCTTTAGACATATCTTCATCATTCTCCTTTTCTTTTGTCCTTCCATCATCTTTTAAATATGCTTTATATGGATTCTTTTGGCTTCTATACTTTTCTCTAAATTCTTCTATATTTGCTAATGATTCATCTGGATGCTGCATATATACTGCTAGTTCTTTTATATGCTTTGATCTTCTAATTTTCATTAATGCTTTTGCTTCAATTTGTCTTACTCTTTCTCTTGTAAGACCGTATTTTTGTCCAACTTCTTCTAATGTCATTGGGTTTCTATCATTAAATCCATATCTAAGCATTAAAATATCTATTTCTCTTTCCTTTAAATTACATTCTTGAAACAATTTTCTAACTTGTGATTGCAATGTTCCTTCAATTGCAATATCTTCAGGAGTTACTTCTGAAGCAGGTATAAAATCCTCCAACTCAGTATCTCCATCATCTCCTATCATAGTATTAATACTAACTGTATCACTCTGTAATTTATATAATTTTGTTACCTCTGGTATTGATATTTTCATTTCATTAGCTATTTCTTCATTGGTAGGTACTCTATTTAGTTTATTTTCTAAATATGTGACTGTTTTTATATATTTATTTACTTTTTCATGTAAATGAACAGGTATTCTAATATTTCTTCCTGTATTTGCTATAGCTCTCAAAATACTTTGCTTTATCCAACTAGTTGCGTAAGTTAAAAATCTAAAACCTTTTTCTACATCAAATCTTTCAACAGCAGTCATTAATCCCATATTTCCTTCTTGAATGAGATCTAAAAGTGGTAATCCTCTGCCAATATATTTTTTTGCAACACTTACAACAAATTTTAAATTGCTTTCTATAAATATTTGTTTAGCAATTAAGTCACCATTTGATATTCTTAATGCTAACTCTTTTTCTTCTTCAACTGATAATATCGGTATATTTCCAATCTCATATAAATAGGCATGTATACTATCAATAGTTTCAGCATCTGAAGTATAATTAGTTTCCTTTTCAGAAGTATCTTGAATTTCAATATTATTAATCATACAGTATGTTTCAATTGTCATTATTAATAAATTATTTTCAAATATATCTTCAAATTTACCAGATACAATTTGTGAATTATAGTCTTTTATAATAGTTCCAATCATTTTAGAAAAAATAGTATTTTTATCAATTAGTTCAATTAATAAATCAGGGCTTGGTAAAAAATTATATGTTTCGAAGAATTTATTTAGTTTTTCAAATTGTTTAATAATATCTTCTGTCGATGTTGTTAGTTTACATTTAAAATTTATATAATTATTAACTAAATCAAATGATGAATTTGTGTCAAATAATAGTGTTTTTGTTTTTTCAGATAAAAAAACTCTAATTTTTCGATTTATATAATCACTATAAGATATATCATTATTATATGTTTTTTTAGATAATTCTATTTCTTTTATAACTAAATTGTAAAACTCTTTTTCTGATATTTTAACATATGAAAAAGCATTAAATGTTTTTTGTATAATTGGTAATAATAAATTATAAATTTGACTAGGTTGTGCTTCCTTAATTCTTTTAATAGTTAATTTCATATTCCCCTTCTCCTTTTTAAATATAAAAATATGTTTATTATTTTACCACAAAATTTGAAAAAAGAAATATTTTTTAATATTTAAAAGATATCCTATATTTATTATAATATCTTATAATAATTTATCAAAGTCTTCTTCAGTCCATATTGGTACTTTTAATTCTAAAGCTTTATCATATTTACTACCTGGATTATCTCCAACTATTACAGCATCAGTATTTTTAGATACTGTTGTACTCCATTTTCCACCATTTTGCTCAATTAAAGATTGGATTTCTTCTCTTGTATATTTATTAAGAGTTCCAGTTACAACAATTTTTTTGTTCATAAGTTCTGGGTTTTCCACAGTTTTGGCACCTAAATAATTCATATTAACACCAATAGTTTTTAAATCATTAATTAGTTTAATATTATCTTCATCAGTAAAGAAACATCTAATATTCTTAGCAAGTATTGGTCCAATATCAGGAATATTAGTAAGTTCTTCAATACTTGCATTCATTAGATTATCTAAATTATTATATTTTTTAGCTAGAACTTTTGCATTTTTTTCACCAATACCAGCAATACCAATAGCAAATAGTAGTTTTTCTAAAGAATTATTTTTTGATTCTTCAATAGTATTTAGTAAGTTGTTAACACTTTTATTTCCAAATCCTTCTAATTCAATAAGTTCTTCTTTTTTATTCTTTAAGTTATAAATATCGGGAATGCTTTTAATAATATTCATGTTATAAAAGTCTTCTACTATTCGTTCACCAAGGCCTTCAATATTCATAGCTTTCCTATCAGAGTAATGGATTAGTGATTCAATACTTCTAGCTGGACAATTATCATTTGGGCATTTTAAATCTATACCTGATTCAGTTCTTATTAAAGTGGTATTACATATTGGGCATTTATCAGGCATTATAAATTCAACTTCATTACCTGTTCTATCTTTTACTACAGGGCCAACTACTTCTGGTATTACATCACCGGCTTTTCTAACAAGAATTGTATCTCCAATAAGTAGATTTTTATCTTTAATATATTGTTCATTATGTAGGGTTGCTCTTCTTACTGTTGATCCCATTATTTTTACTGGATCAAATACTGCATTAGGGGTTATTTGTCCAGTACGGCCTACTGTACATATTATATTAGTTAGTTTAGATTTTACTTCTTCAGCAGGAAATTTGTATGCAATTACCCATCTTGGATATTTAGCAGTTGCTCCAAGTTCTCTTTGCATATGAATATCATTTACCTTTATAACAATACCATCAATATCATATGGTAGTTCAAATCGATGCTCAGTCCAATAATTAATGTAATCTAATATTTCACTTATATTATG
>CACZRB010000056.1 GCA_902783555.1 uncultured Erysipelotrichaceae bacterium | reverse complement strand
TTTATGGTATATTTATTAAGAAATTTTGGTGATTTTGATGAAAGAAATTATTATTAATCCTGATATGATTAAAAATGATGAAATTACAGATAAAAGAATTATAAATAATTATATTTTTATAAATGAGGGAAAAGTATTATTAAAAAAACATCATAATTCTTATTATTTTATTCATGATGATGATTTAAATAATAAGTATAATAGTAAATTATTTTTGATAAAAAAGGTTTATGATTTAGATTATCCTTTTATTGGTGATAAGTGTTTAACAATTAATAATTATTATTTAGTAAAAGATAATATTATGATTGATAGTACTGAATGGTTAGATATTAATAAAATAATTATTTTTTTAGATAATCAAAGATATAATAATCCTAGAGTACAAAATATTACCGATGAAATTATTGAAGTTTTAAACTATTTATTTACTAATAAAAATATAAGTGCAAATTAATATTGATATTTAATATAAAAGAAGGTACAATAGTTGCTCGTGAGGGAGTGATATTAATGGATAAGTTTAATTCTTCAACTTGGTATACTAAACCTGTTAATGCTGAATTACGTGAGGAATATAATTTTTTACCTAAAGAAGATAAAATAAAATTAAAGAAGGCTTCTAAAAGTATTGGTGCTACAAAATTTGAGTATTTAGAAGAAATTTTAATTGATTATGAAAAGGCTTTTAAGATAGCAAATAGTGTAATTTTTAATTTGGATTTTGATATTAATTATCAAGATTTAATTAAAATATTATTATTCTGTGGTATTGGAGTTTCTAAAAGAACTAGCAAAGAAATATCAATTGTAAGTGGCGTTTATGAAAAAGTATTAGATTTTAATAAAAAAGATTTATTAGAAACTTATGGTAATAATCTTGAAGAAATATGTGATAAAGTTTATGAATTCTTAAATTTAAATGAAAAAAACAACAATAAAAGAAAAAATTATGGGATTTAGTTATGAATATGATTAGAAGTGAAAGAAGTATCGGTGCTAAAACTAGATGCGAATATAATAATCTTACTAAAACAGAGAAGAATTTAATGTCTCGTCATGGAGAACATTATGGTGAAAATGCTATAGAGTATTTTGAAGAATTAATGATAGATTTTGATAAAGCTATTGAAATATCTGAATCATTAATTGCAATGAATTTAAATGATTTTACAACATCACCATTTAGTGTTAATAATTTACCTATTGTATTATTAGCTTTTGGAGTTGGAGTTGCAAAACATACGGCTTTAGAAATTGCAATTTTATATAAACAACCTGAAAATGTTTCTTTATTTAAAAAAATTATTAATGATTTTAATACTTGTGAAAGAAATATTGAAGATTTAGAGACTATAAATAATTTATTTTGGAAAACTATAAATACTAAAGATTCTTTTAATAAATATTTATAGTTTTTTTTATGTCAATAATTAGCACTCTGTATTGACAAGTGCTAAAAAATGCGTATAATAATATTAGAAAGAAAGGGTGGTAATTATGTTTAATATGAATCCTGAAGAAGAAAATATTAATGTATTAGAGAAATTTGGTAGAAATATTACGGATGCTGTTAAGAATCATAAAGTTGATCCTGTTATAGGCCGTGATGAGGAAATTCGTAGTATTACAAGAATACTTTCTCGTAAAACCAAAAATAATCCCGTTTTAATTGGTGAACCTGGTGTAGGTAAAACTGCAATTGTAGAAGGACTTGCTGAGAGAATAGTTAGTGGGGATGTTCCAGAAGCTTTAAAAAATAAAGAAATTTGGGAACTTGATATGGCCGCTTTAGTAGCTGGTGCTAAATATCGTGGTGAATTTGAAGAAAGACTTAAAAAAGTTCTTGAAGAAATAAAGAAAAGTGAAGGCTCAATAATTATGTTTATTGATGAAATTCATATGATAGTTGGAACTGGTGCGGAAGGCGCAATGGATACTGCTAATATTTTAAAACCTCTTTTAGCTAGAGGTGAAATTAAAGTTATTGGTGCAACTACTTTGAAAGAATATCGTGAATATATTGAAAAAGATGGAGCTTTAGAAAGAAGATTTCAAAAAATTATTGTTCATGAACCTACAGTTGAGGATGCTATTACAATTCTTCGTGGTTTAAAAGAAAGATTTGAAATATACCATGGAGTAACTATTCAAGATAAGGCACTAATCGCAGCTGCATCTTTATCTAATAGGTATATAACTGATAGATATTTGCCTGATAAAGCTATTGATTTAATTGATGAAGCTTGTGCAACTATTAGAGTTCAAATGGATAGTGTTCCTACTGAACTTGATGAATTAACACGTAAAATTATGCGTTTAGAAATTGAAAGAGAAGCTATAAAAAAAGAAAAAGATGATTTGTCTAAAAGAAGATTAGAGGATTTAGATAAAGAACTTTATGCTTTGAAATTAAAAGAAACTGATTTGAAGAAAATCTGGAATGAAGAAAAGGGTATTAGTGAAAATATTTCAAGAAAAAAAGCGGAAATTGAAAGAGCAAGATTTGATTTAAATAATGCTGAAAATAATTATGATTTAGAAACAGCAGCAAGACTTAGACATGGAACAATTCCTAATTTAGAAAAAGAACTTAGTGAATTAAAAGAAAAAGCAAATAATAAAATGCTAAGTGATGTTGTAACTCCAGAAATAATTGCGAAGGTAATTAGTAAATGGACGGATATACCTATTCAGAAGCTTGTTAGTAGTGAAAAAGATAAAATATTAAATTTAGAAAGTAATTTAAAGAAAAGAGTAAAAGGACAAGATGAAGCATTAAGCTTAGTAAGTGATGCTATTTTAAGATCTAGAAGTGGCATTAAGGATCCCAATAAGCCTATTGGTTCATTTATCTTTTTAGGACCAACTGGAGTAGGAAAAACTGAAGTTGCTAGAAGCCTTGCTTATGAGTTGTTTGATGATGAACATCATATGATTAGAATTGATATGTCAGAGTATATGGAGAAATATTCTGTATCAAGATTAATTGGAGCAGCTCCAGGATATATTGGCTATGAAGAAGGTGGACAACTTACTGAAGCTGTTAGAAGAAATCCATATTCAATTGTTTTATTTGATGAAATAGAAAAGGCTCATCCTGATGTATTAAATTTACTTTTACAAATATTAGATGAAGGTAGACTTACTGATTCTAATGGAAGAACTGTTGATTTTAAAAATACTATAATTATTATGACAAGTAATGTTGGTGCAGAACATATTTTAGAAGGACATGATGAAAAAGTAATAGAAGAACTTCATAATTATTTTAAACCAGAATTTATTAACCGTATTGATGAAGTAATATTATTTAAGAAATTAACTAAAGAAGCTTTGTCTGAAATATTAGATAAAATAATACATGAGATTGAAAACAGATTAAAAGAATATAATATTAAAATTAATTTAAGTGAAAATGCCAGAGATTATTTTTTAAGTAATGGATATGATGAATTTTATGGAGCAAGACCACTAAAAAGATTAGTTAGTAAAACATTAGAAACTAAACTTGCTAAAGAATTAATTGAAGGTAATATAAAAGAAAATTCAGTAGTAGAAGTTTCTTATGATAATGGTATAATTGTTGATACCAAAAATTAAAATTTAAGATATTTAAAATTTGCAAGCAAGCCTAGATAAATAAAGGGATTGCTTGCATTTTTATGTTGACATTTAAAAGATATAAATTTATAATAAATATTTGAGATGAGAAGTTAAATTATTTTTGCCTTTCGATAGTTCAGACTCTTAATCAGTGGGTTTTGGAATTTTGAGAGGAGGAAGAAGTATGGATGTATTGCATATCTATATAATTATTCTTTTGCTTATAATAGGATATTTAGCACAAATAGTATTAAAACTCCTAGAATATGTAACAAAAAATCACTATCTTTAATAAGATAGTGATCTCACCAACCGAAAGGTGATGGGAAATTAATTCTCATCTCTTTCAATTTATATTTTAGCACAACATGTTAGATTTTATCAAGTAAAATAAAGTTTAAGATTTTATTATATTGACTAGTCCTTTTTCTTTTGAATTATTTAATAAGTTTAATTCTTTTAATTTTCTTTTAGTTTCTTTAGCTACTCCAATGGATGAATCATAAATAGTGGCATTATTAAAATAAGCAGATATTTGTTTATTTACATAAGGATAGTGAGTGCATCCTAATACGATTGAATCTATATTTTTATTTTGGTAAGGTATTAAAAATTCATCTAATAATTTACTTATCAACTCAGAATTGGACATTTCAATGGCATTTGCAAGTCCTTCGGAGTCTTGTAAGTAGATAGTTTGATTTTCCTTTTTATTATTAGTAATAAGTTTTTGAACGCTAATAGAGTTTATAGTAGCATGTGTTGCTAGAACTAAAATATTTTTATGATTGTTATCACATGCTAGTTTAATAGCCGGCTCAGTTCCAATGAAGGATATATTAGGATAGTTCTCCCTTAAAGATTTAATACATCTAGTAGTTGCTGTATTACAGGCGATAACAATGATTTTGCAGTTTTTATTTATTAAATAATTAACAATATTATTAGTTATTTTTAATAATTCTTTATCTGTTTTAGGGCCATATGGATTATTTTTAGAATCAGCATAATAAATAATATTTTCGTTAGGTAGTAATTTTCTAATTTCATTAAGAATAGTAATTCCACCAATACCTGAATCAAAGATTCCAATTGGATTATTCATGGGTATCAAATCCTTTCTAAATAATTATAGTATATATTTAAAGCCATTAGTATATTTTTTATAATATTAGCACTTAATGTTGACAAGTGCTAATATTAGTATTAAACTATTTAATAGAAAAGAGGAATATATGAAAAAGAAAGAATTTAAATCATCATCTAAGAAATTGTTAAATATGATGATAAACTCTATTTATACTAATAAAGAAATATTTTTAAGGGAATTATTATCAAATGCAAGTGATGCTTTAGATAAATTAAATTATCTTGCATTAACAGATGGCTCTATTGATATAAATAGAGATGAAGAAGAGATTGATATTATAAGAGATGAAAAAGAAAGAATACTAATTATTAAAGATAATGGTATTGGTATGAATGAGGAAGAACTTGAACATAATTTAGGTACTATAGCAGAATCAGATTCATTAAGATTTAAAGAAGATAATAAAGATCAAAAAAGTGCTGAAATTATAGGTCAATTTGGAGTAGGATTCTATTCAGCTTTTATGGTAGCTAAAAAAATAGAAGTATTATCTCGTAAATATAATGAAGAAAGTGGTTATTTATGGGAAAGTGAAGGTGCTGATGGATATACTATTACTAAAGTAGATAAAAAAGATATTGGTACTGAAATTAAGATATATTTAAAAGATGATACTGATGATGAAAAATATAGTGATTATTTAGAAGAACATACTATTAGAAATTTAGTATCAAAATATAGTGATTATTTAAGATATCCAATTAAGATGGAGGTTTCTAATTCTCGTCTTAAAGATGGATCAAAAGATGAATATGAAACAGTCAAAGAAACTATAACTTTAAATTCAATGACTCCTTTATGGAAAAAAGATAAAAAAGATATTACAGAAGATGAATATAATAATTTTTATACTGATAAATTTTTTGATTATGAAAAACCATTAAGAGTAATACATACTAATGTGGAAGGAACAGTTTCTTATAAATCACTTATGTTTATTCCAAGTCATGCTCCTTTTGATTATTATTATAAAGATTATAAAAAGGGCTTAGAACTTTATACTAATGGCGTACTTATTATGGATAAGTGTGAGGAATTATTACCTGATTATTATAGTTTTGTAAAGGGAGTTGTAGATTCATCTGATTTATCATTAAATATATCAAGAGAAACTTTACAAAATGATAGACATTTAGTAACTATTGCTAAAACATTAGAAACTAAAATTCATAATGAATTATTAGATATGTTAAAGAATTCTTACGATGATTATAAAAAATTCTTTACTGCATTTGGCTCTCAAATTAAATATGGTGTATATAATATGTATGGTATGAATAAGGATAAACTTAAGGATTTACTTATCTTCTATTCTGCTAAAAAAGAAGATTTTATAACATTAGAGGAGTATGTTAATAGCCTAGAAAAAAATCAAGAAAATATTTACTATGCATCAGGAGAAACCATTGATAAAATAAAAATGCTACCACAAGTTGAACAAGTAAGAAATAAGAATTATGATATTTTATATTTAACTGATTATTTAGATGAGTTTGTAATTAATGTACTTGGTGAATTTAATGGTAAAAAATTTATGAATGTTTCTGATAGTAGTTTAGATTTGGATACTAAAGAAGAAAAAGAAGCTTTAAAGAAAGCTAATGATGATAATAAAGAAATGCTTTCATTTATTAAAGATGCATTAGATGGAGAAGTAATAGATGTAAGACTTACTAATAAACTTACTAATCATCCAGTATGTTTAACAACTGATGGTGAAATAAGTGTAGAAATGCAAAAAGTTATTAATGCAATGCCAACTGATGAAAATGTTAAAGCTAAAATGGTTCTTGAAATTAATGAAAAACATAAAATTGTGGATAAATTAAAAAAATTATATAAAGAAGATAAAGATGAATTAAAGAAATATGCTAAAATACTATATTCTTCTTCTAGATTAATTGAAGGATTATCTGTTGATAATCCAACTGAGATTTCTAATATTATTTGTGATTTATTATCATAAGGCTTTATAGCCTTTTTTCTTTTAAAAAAGACCATATTTAAGGTCTTAAATTATTATTTACAATATCTTTTACCACTAACTCTATCTATATTAAATCTTACGTTTTTAAAGCAGGTTTTATTTTCTTTGCAGCAACAATTAATCTCATTATCTAAAATATCTAATGTACCAGTAAGTAAGACGGTTTCTACACTATTACTATTATTAGTAATTAATAGGCTTGCTTCTTCGTTATCACATATAATATTAGATAGTTCACCACATTTACATATCTTAAAGTAAAGAGTTATACAACCGCAAAAACAATCATAATCGTACCAAACTAGTTCTTGATATGGTGTTTTTCCGTTATACACAGATAAAATAGCTTTATTTTTATTCTGAATTATATTTGAACATTCTTTTAATTTAAGTTTTTCGTACATAAAATTCCTCCTAATATATATTATGATGGATTTAAATTTTGGTTTGGGAATATAACTATAATTATTTAATATAATTTATTGGTGATTATTTTGTTTGAATTTTGGGGCTTTATTTTTATATCTATAGTAGGAACAATTTTACATTTTGCTTATGATTGGAGTAATCATGATAAATATATATCATTACTTTCTAGTGTTAATGAAAGTATATGGGAACATATGAAATTAGTTGTATTCCCTTCTTTAATTTGGCTTTTGATTGAAGTGCCTTTTATTGGTAATAATCCTAATTTTTTAACAGCTAAGTGTATTTCTTTAATAGTTATGGTACTCGTAATTCCTACTTTATTTTATTTGTTTAAATACATTTTTAAGAAGAATATTTTAATAGTGGATATTTTAATTTTTTATGTAGCAGTTGGATTAGGGCAGTATCTATCTTATTTATTTTTAGGTATTAATGATTTACCATATATTTTTAATTATTTTAGTGTATTAATAATGATAGGAATTTATGGATATTTTTTAATAGCAACTATTATACCTGGTAAGGGGGAAATATATGTTGATCCAAATACTAAGAAGAAAGGAATTGAAGGGCATCGTTATTTAAACAAATAGTTAAAATGTGTTTACTTTTTATTCCTTTTTATATATAATAAATGAATTACAGAAGGTGATTAGCATGACATTAAGTGAAAGAGCACTTAATTTTGCAATTAGAGCTCATAATGGACAAAAACGTAAATGTGAACCAGATAAACCATATGTAATTCATTCTATTTTAGTAGGAATGATTTTAAAAAAATATGGATATGATGATGCAGTTGTAGCATCAGGATTTTTACATGATGTAGTAGAGCAAACTGAGTATACGATAGATGATATTGCTAGGATATTTGGTGGTGAAGTGGCAAGTTTAGTTATGACTGCTACAGAGGCTGATTCATCTTTATCTTGGAAAGAAAGAAAAACCCAGCAAATTAAGGCAGTTGCTAATTTACCAGAAAGAAATGCAGCAGTTGTATGCGCTGATAAAATTGCTAATATTGAAGATTTAAGAATTGAAAAAAGAAAAAATGGTGAAATTGATTATAATAATTTCCATTGTACGGAAGATGAACAAAGATGGTTTTTTAAAAGTATGTATAAGGAATTATCTAAAATTATAGATAATCCTATGATAGATAGATTATATAATTCAATTAGTGATGTATTTGATTATTCTGCTGATTTTTTAGATGATTATGATTTTGAAAGAATGAGTAGAATTTCTGGTTATCAGGAAGATTTAATGAAGTTGAAAGCTATTATAGGTGAAACAAAACCTTATATTATTGAATTTGCAGGAACTAGTAAAAGTGGTAAGTCATCTATCGTTAAAATATTTAAAGACTTTTTTGAAAATGCTGAATTTAAAGTTAGAGTTTTAGAAGAAGTTCCAAGTATGAAGCGATATAAAGAAGATTTTATTAGAAATAAAGCAAGTGTTTCAACTGTTGAAAAAAATTTATTGATATCTAGTGCTATTGAAGAGGATTTAATGCATGATATTGTTGGGGATAAAGATGTTTTGTTAGTTGAGAATTCTTTATTTGATACGCTGGTACTATTTAAAATACTTTTAGATAATGGAAGTATTTCAGTTGAAGAGTTTGATAATTATGTAAATTATTATAAAGAAGATTTGGACACACTAATTAATCATGTTGTAATTTGTTATACTTCTCCTGAAATGGTAAGAGAAAGGATAATTAGATCTACTATATCTTATTCGGATTATCTAAAGTCAAATGAACTTTCAACAATTTATGAACCAATGGTATATAATGAAGCTATGAAGAATTTAGAATCATTACTTATTAGTTCATCAGTTGTTGATACAACTAAGTTAACTATTAAAGAGTCTTCTTTGATTGTAGCAGAAAAATTATTGCCTGTTATGAGAAAAGAGTATGTATTAAAATTAAAGAAATATTTAGATGATAGAGTTAATGAAAAATAATTTATAAAAGATATTTGGTTGGTTAATTCCCAACCTTTTTTATTTATTTAATTATCATTTATAAATATAATTATCTATATTTTTATTTCAAAACCAATTGACATAATGGATGATAATATTATAAAATTTTTATAGAATAAGGATAAGGATGGTAGTTATGAATAATGGTAATGAAAATGATAATTTAAGTAGTGGTGGTTTAGAGGGAATGACACCAATTAATGAGGAACAACTTCATGAGGAAATGCCTGAATTAGCAGGAAATAAAGAACCTAGTGCTGAATCAGGATTGGATAATCAAGTGCAAAGTGCCAAATCAGGTTTAGATAGTCAAGTACAAATTAATGTAGAACAAGATGGAAATGCATCAGTTTTAAATGAAGAACAACCAGTATCTATAGGAATAGATTCTGCAGAGTCATTAATAAGTGATAAACCAGAACCAGTGATAACTAATTTGGAGCAAAGATCAAAAACCAATAATACATCATTAATTATTATTTTGCTTGTTTCAATATTATTGGTTGGTATTGGTATAGGGTGTTATTTAGTATTTAGTGGTGTAAATAAAAATACTAATAGAGCATCTTCTAATAATAGCAAAAAAGAATTTTTAACTTTAGCAAATAGTTATGTAACTAAAGTACAAGAGTTATGGAATAATGATGCTTTAGTTTGTCAAGATGCTATTAATCCAGGCTTATTATTAAAACCATCAGCTTTGTCTGATAAGGATGCTTATAGTGGTAATGCATTTTACTATGTATTTATTAATACAGCTGATGCTAGTGAACTTAATTTAGGTATTAGTAATCAAAAACCAGTTGCAGGATGGGTTAGAATAGGCAAAAGTGATAATAGTTTCTATATAGCGTTATCTGATGGTAAAAACTATATTGTAGATAAAGGGACGGAATATGGAGTATTAGCTTCTTCTTTAACTGTAAATGATGTTATAACAACTGGTAATGGTAATAATTATCAATATATGAATGGTGAAATATTTGGTTCAAATACTGAAGGTAATGGTTGGGGAATTGGTGACTATAAATTATTAACTGATGGTGATGATACTAATGATGGAATTTATATGTCTAATGGTAAAAAAACTGCTGGATATACTCCTTTTTGTACTAATATAGCAAGATAAATATCATTTGGAGGGAAAATGGTAGAAAATAATTTTAATGAGGTAAATAATTTATCAACAAATGAAGGTGTAAATGAACAAACTAGTATTGATTCTGCGCCTGTTACTCAAAAGAAAAATGCACCTTTAATTGTTTTTGCTTTGATTTCATTAATTACTTTAGTTTTAGTTGTAACTTTATTTATAGAAAATAAAAACGGGGTTAATAATACAAATTTAATAAATGAAAATACTAAAACTTTAATTGTTTATTTTTCTAAAGATGGGGAAAATTATGGTAAAAATTTAAACATTGAAAATAAAAAATTTTTAACTGAAGGTAATACTAAAATATTAGCAAAAAAAATTGCAAGTTTTATTAGTGCAGATTTATATGAAATAGAATCTTTAGTACCTTATCCTGATGATTTAACTGAATTATATAGTGCTACTAAAATAGAATATAATCAAAATATATACCCAGAAATTAAAAATAAAATAACCAATTTAGATAACTATGATGTAATATTTATTGGTTATCCTATTTGGCATGCATCTTATCCACAAATAATTAAAACTTTTGTAAGAGATAATGAAAATATATTAAAAACTAAAATAATTGTACCTTTTAACACTCATGCTGGTTCAGGTAGTGCTGGTACTTATAAAAAATTATTTAATTTAATTGGCACTCCAGATAATAAAGGATTAAATGGTTTTGCAATTAATGGAGTAGATGTTACCGGTTCTGATGATAATATTAAAAATTGGCTAAAGGGGCTTGGATATAAATTAAAATAAAGGGGTGATATAAATGGATATGCTTAGTGGTTCACAAATTGATTCTTTTTTATCAGCTACATCATTGGTGTGGGTTTCATCAATTGTATTAATTATGGTTGGATTAATATATTTTATTAAGTATAAAGAAAGCAATGAATCAATTAAAAATTCTCCATTTTTTAGTCTCTATTTTTTAACTATTTTATTAAATGCTTTAGAATATCTTTTAAATATTGTAATGCATAATAATCCCCCTTATGAAACCGTAATATATAAAGTTTATATTTTATTGAAATTTTTTTGGAATATTTTAATGATGTTCTATGTTATTAATTATATTTATGTAAATGATAAGGAAAAAATTAAATTTTTTGGAATAATAAAAATATTATTAATGGTAATAGTTACTATTATTTCTTTGACGCTAAATGTTAATATAGCATTAGAAAATAATGGTAAGTTTTATATATTAGTAGGCGCTTTAAATAATATTTATCGTGCATATGCTATAGCATCAAATTCTATCTTATTATTAATTATTTTAATATTTAGAAAAAAGATGCCTAAAGGATTTTGTTTTCTTTCAATAGTAACGTATTTAATTTATATTGGTATTCTTGCTTTTAAACATTTTACTGGATATATGGTAAATGAATCAGTATTTATTTATTCTCTTTTAGTACTTATCATATTTAATACAACATCTAATCAAGATAAAGAATTAGTAAATGTATTAAATATGAAAATAGATAATTTAGAAAATGTAAATAAAAGAAGAAATATGTTAATAAGTAATATTAATAACTATTTTGGAGAATCAACAAATGATATAGTTTTATTTAATAATGATTTATATTTAAATAATGATTATAATAAAGAATTAATTGAAAAAGAAAGTAAGGATATTAAAAATACGATTAATGAAATAACAGATTATTTAGATGATATTAAATATACATACATGATGGAATATAGTAAATCTATTAATAATGATTATCAATTAAGTACTTTAATAAAAAGTATTAATGATAAATTATTACCACTTGTTAATAATAAAAATATTAATTTTAAAGTATCGGTAGGTCAAAATAGTTTCTTAAAATACATTGGTGATATTAAAAAAGTTGAAATAATAGTTTGCAATATAATGTATTATGTTATAAATAATTGTGATAATGGTGAAGATATCAATCTAAATATTACAAGTAAATTAAATTCTTTAAATGATATTGAACTTAGTTTTACTATTAAAAGTAATGGTAAACCAATAATTGACTTAACAAAATTTAGCGTAAATGATTATCTTGAAAATAGTAAAAACTATAATAAATATGATTTAAGATTACTTATAGCGATTGATTTATTAAACCAGTTAAATTCAAATCTTAATATTAAAACAGATGATAATAAAACAATCTATTATTTTACTGTAATAGAGGGTTTTAAAGATAGTGAATTATTTTATAATATGAATTAAAAAGAGGCGATAATATGCTAACACATTTATTATTTAGTATATCAGCAATATTATTTATGATTATTTTTTCAATTACTTATTTTTCATACAAGAAAAATACTAATTCGGTTAGAAGTAAAATATATGTTTATATGATACGTTTTACATTTATTTTAATATTAACTGAAATATTAGAAGGTATTTCATATGTTTATAATATTAGTATAATCTTTAATTTAATGTGGAAATTACATTCAATATTTATGGTATTATTTGTTGGAGCATATTTCTATTATTTATTTGTAACTACTACGAATCAAAATGATAATATTGAAAATTTGCTTTGGGATAGTCATAAGTTTTTAACAATTAAAAATATATTTACTATTATTTTTGTTATATCAATTATATTTTCGATTGTTTATGTAAAAGCTTATCCAATAGGATTAACAATGTTTTATTTTTATACTAATGAGTCAATTAATTTCTTATTATTTTTATATTTAATATTTATTTTATATAATATTTATATTTTTTATCTAAAAAGTAAGAATAATTATTCAGATATTAATGATTATATTGTTCTAATTGGTACTTTTATATTGTTTGTAGTTGCTTTAATATTTGAATATAATTATGCGGAAATATCAATTTATTCAACATTATTTACTTTAGTACTTATTTTAATATATTATTTTAAGGAAAATGAAGACCTTTTAATAATTGAAAAGTTAAAGCAGGATCAAACAGATTTATCAGTTAGTAATGATTTGGATTTAAATCGTTTACATGAGCAGATATGCGATTTAGGAACTTTTTTAAAAACTTTTAGAATTGCTAATGAAAAGTTAGAAAATAGTACCAATTTAACTGACGATGAGTTAATGGATAATATTATTTGTTTAAATTATATTAGTAATAATTTAGGGCTAGTTTTAAATAATGGAGGAAAAAATAGTAAATATCGAATTGATGAATTAGTTTTGAATATTGAAAAAATTGTTAAATTAAATCTTAGTAATGAAGCAGTTAAATTTGCTTATAGTATTGATCCAAATATTCCATCAGTTTTAGTAGGTAATTATAGAGTTATTGAGAGAATTATAATTAATTTAATTATGAATGCTTTAAAGTATACTAATGTAGGTAAGATTAATTTAATTATATCTGGAGAAAGACGAAAAGATAATTATATTTTAAATATTAAAGTATCTGATACTGGTGTAGGTATTAAAGAAGAAGATTTTGATAAAGTATTTAAAAATAATCATAATGGTTATTATAATGTAGATGCTATATTACCATTTATTAAAAAGAATGTAGAAGCCTTAAATGGAAATATTAATTTTGACAGTCATTATGGAGCTGGGACAACTTTCTATGTAAGTATTCCACAAAATATATATAATGGAATTCCAATTTCACAAGTTCCAATGATGCAATCAGATATTAAAGTAAAAGATTATCATAATAAAAAAGTATTAATTCTAGATAATGAAGATTACTCTGCTAAGAAACTTTCTAGTATTTTAAATAAACTTAATTTTGTTACTAAATGTGTTAAAAGTGGAAAAGAAGCTATTAAGATTATTAAATGTGATGAAGGCTATGATTTAATTATTGTAAATGATAATATAGTAGATATTAATTTTGTAGAGATTGGACAATTATTTAAAAATTTAAAAAAATTTACAGAAGTTCCACCATTTATAGCTTTAATTGTTTCTAAGGATATACGTTATATAAATAATATATATGATAATTATTTATTAAAACCATTAAATATAAAAGAACTTAATGAAATAGCAGAAAAATTATTAGGATAAAATACCTTTAAATTAGGTATTTTTTTCTTGATATAAAATATAATTATTGTTTAATAGTCTATATTTTTTTGGCCGTTTTTGATATACTATATTATATAGTAGGGTGAGTATCATGAAGTTAAGTAAAAGAAAAGTTGAACATTTAATTCAAGAATACAATAGTTTTACTTATGATGAATTAGTAAATTCAGGTGAAAACTTACCATTTAAGCTTAAGCCAAGTTATATTAATAAAAAGTCTATTGAAATATTTATGGCTTTAGTAAAAGAAAATATTAATGAAACTTTAAATATATATAAAAAACATAAGATATCATATAAAGGTAAGATCTATTTATTACCTGATTTTTATGCTTTAAGTGGTATTCCTATTCAAGTTAAAGATAAATTTATATTTAAATTTTTATTTGATAAAAATCCTGATTTTAAAAGAAAATTTGAAGATAAGTATAATAAAATTTTAACTAAACATCTTTTTTTAAAGGGTTTATCTTTTGCGTCGACTTTTTTAATTTTTATTGTGATTACTTTATTTTTATCACTTAAGATAATATGCTATGGACCTTCTTTAAAAGCTAGAAATATTTTTGTATCAACTTTTTTAGAGACAGGTGCTTTGAAATTTATTCCAAGTTTAATTATGAGTGATAAAGAGATTAATGAAATAGTCAATAAAAATGGGTTATTAGAGTTTAATGAAGATGTTGATACTAGTAAAGTAGAAATTGATGTTAAAGAAGAAAATAAGGATGAAATAGAGATTAAAAAAGTATATGGTAATAATTTCTTTGGTACTTTAATGATAGTTCATGATCCTTCAAGAGTTAAACTTGCTACTACTTATCCATTTACTAAATATGGTAAAGAATTAAATGAAATAGTTAAATTAAATGATGCGATTGGAGCAGTTAATGGGGGATTATATGAATCTATTGGAAATCATGGTGGATATCCTGTTGGGGTAGTTGTTTCTAATGAGCAAATTCAATATAATAGTCCATATGGTAAAGGTTATTATTTAATTGGTTTTGATACTGATAATAAACTTAGAATATTATCTATGGAAGGATTAAATACTGACGGAGTAGTAAATCTTGTTAAAAAAGAAAAAATTAGAGATGCAGTTACTTTTCAAGAAGAGTATAGTGATGCTAATAATCATTTTGTTAAATTAATAGTTAATGGAGAAAATAGAAAAACTACTGGTTTAGGTAGTGGAGCTAATCCAAGAACTGCAATTGGTCAAAGAGCAGATGGAACTGTTTTGCTTTTAGTTACTGATGGAAGGGGAATATCTGGACATTTAGGAGCTACTGCTAGTGATTTAATTGATGTTATGAGTAAAAATGGTGCTATAAATGCGGCTAATATAGATGGTGGTTCTTCTTCTTCAATGTATTATAATGGGGAATATTTAATGACATCAGTTACACTATATTATAGTAATTCTTCATGGAGATTACCTGATGCATTTATTGTTACAAAGTAGGTGTTTATGAAAAGGGTTTTTGTATATAAGAATTCAATTATTACTTTTGCATTAATACTATTAATAATTGGGGCTATTTTTTTACATCATTTATATAATAGTTTAAGTGATTTTGAAAAAAATGATATTGATAACTATATTACAAATGTAACAATTAATCTTAAAAATAAAGAATATTTAAATTCATATATGAATGATGAAATAATTAATAATAAATTTGAAAAGGATATTTCTAAATTAGATGCTTTTGTAAAAGTATTTAAAGATGGTAATATTACCTATTTAAAGGTTGATAATAATGTATATGAATTATTGTCTGATAATAATAAGTTAGGAACTTTAACTTTAAAGGAGGATAAAGAAGAATCTATATTAGGATTACTTAATTATACACCTATTGAAGTTGCTAATATTACATTTAATGATGGGATATATGATGTTAAAATAAAGGCTAATAGTGCATATAAAGTATATGTTAATGATGTATTATTAACTGATGAAAATATTGTAGATAAAGTTCATTATTCAGAGTTAGAATCTTTATATGATAATGAAAATATTCCTCAAATAATAAATTATGAAGTAAATAATCTGTTAAAAAAACCAACTATTAATATATATAATTCTTTGGGAGAATTAGTAACGTATCAAAAAAGCAATAATATTATTGATGCTACTAAAATAAATGCTTATGATTCATATGATGAAGCTAAAAAGTATATTAAAGATGATTTTAATCCATTAGAAATAGCTAAGAATTGGAGTTTATATTTAACTGCTGATTTAAATGGAAGAAATGGTTTTTATACATTAAAACCTTATTTACTTAAGGGTACTGATTTATATACTAGAGCTTATAATTGGTCAATATATTATGATATTAATTTTACTTCACCACATACTTTATCAGATAATCCATTTACTGATGTAGAAATGAATAATTTTAAAATGTATAGTAATGATTTTTTTACTGTTGATATTAAATTAACTAAAAATATGATTCTATCTAATGGAGTAAAGAAGACTGATACATTAAATGAAACTTTTTATTTTTTATATAAATATGGTCATTATAAAATGATTGATATGAGAACAATAGAGGAATGATATGAAATATTTGAAATACATTTTAATTATATTTATTATTGTTACTTCTTTTTTTCTTTATTATACTTATTTTTTAAATAAAAAGATTATTATTGGAAATGAAGAATATTTAAGTAAAATTACAATAATAGATTTATCTAATAATGATTTAACACTAGATAAGGATTGGATGCTTAAACTTAAAGATTTTTCTAATTTAAAAGAGGTTGATTTATCTAATCAAAAGATAAGTATTAAACAAAAAGAATATTTAATTAATAATTATCCTAATATAAAATTTAATTTAGAAGTTTTTTATGATGTATATAATTTAAATATTTCAGAAAATACTTCTTCCTTAGATTTATCTAATTCATTTGTTGATAATGATTTAATTAATTATTTAGAATATTTTCCTAATTTAAAAGATGTTAATATGGGTAATAATATGTTAAGTTTAGAGCAAATGGCTAATTTGACAATTAAATATCCTAAGATAAACTTTAAATGGATTATTAAATATAAAGATAAGGAAATTTCATTAGATACTGAAGAATTAGATTTTAAAAATGATAAGAGTCTAATTTATGATGATATTAAAAATTTATTTACTATTTTACCTGCTTTAAGAAAGGCGGATTTTTCAAATTCAAATTTAAGTAATGAAGAACTTGGAAAACTTAGGGAGTTATTTCCTAATATTGATATTATATGGGAACTACATTTAGGCAAGTGGTCATTAAAGACTAATGATGTTGCTTTTTCGGTTTTAGTTGGAAAGATTAACTATGTTAGATTAACTACAAAAGATATTGAAGTATTAAAATATTGTACAAATTTACAGGCTCTTGATTTAGGTCATCAAGCAATAGATGATATATCAGTGATAGGTGATTATTTAACTGATCTTCGCGTTTTAATTCTTGCTGATAATAAGATTAAAGATATTACACCTTTAAAGAATCTTAAACACTTGCATTATTTAGAATTATTTGTAAATAAGATTAGTGATTTTTCTCCCCTTGAAAATTTAAATGAATTGGTAGATTTAAATATTGGATACAATAATGTTAAAGATATTAATCAATTATTAAAGTTTGGCAATAGTGTAGAAAGATTTTGGTTAGTTAATGGTGGTATAAGCGAAAAAGAAAGAGTAATATTAAAAAATGCCTATCCTAATGCTAAGGTTAATACTGCTTGGAGTTTAAGTTCAACAGAAAATGGATGGAGAAGTCATCCAAGATATTATGCAATGATTGATATGTTTCATAAGAAAAACTATATAAGTGAAGAATTTTCTAAATATGATAAAAGCGATAATTAATTATTGCTTTTTATATTGAAAATCTTTTAATTTAATTTTTATTATGTTAGAATACAAAATTACAGGTGGTTTTAAATGACAATCAAGAAGTTATTCTTATTTTTAAGTATTATAATATTTTTATTTATAGTATTACTATTAAATAATAAAAATGAGTTAAATGATAAAGTAGAAAGCATAGAATTAATATCTATTGATAATCTTGAAGAAATTGATGATAAAGAAGATTTACTTACTTTAAAAACAACATTAAATATAAAAAGTGGTGCGAGTTTAGAAAAGTTTAAAACTAGTAATAATACGACTATTAATTATTATAAAATAGTATCTAATAATCCTACTTATGATATGCCATTAATTGTTTATTTGCATGGTGATGGTGAAACATATAGTTTGAAATCAATTACTAAACTTCCATTATATAATTTTATTTTAGATTCATATATGGATAATTCATTTATTTTTATAGCGCCTCATAGATCTAAAAGAGATTGGATAAGCAAAAGTGTTAGTTTAAATTTAAAAGAATTAATTGATAGTGTTGTAGATGAACATCATATTAATAAAAATAAAATAATAATTATGGGGGCATCTCGTGGGTCAATGGGTGTTTGGAATATGATTAGCTTATATGGAGATTATTTTTCTGCTGCTTGTCCGATTAGTTGGCATCCAACTACTGAACTAAATTATAATAATTTAGTTAAAGTTCCAATATACGCTATATCTGGAAATAGAGGTTATCCTGAAAAAACGGTAAATAATAAAATGACTGATACTGTTAATAGAATTAATGAATTAGGTGGGAAAGCTTTCATTAATACATATAATGGAGAAACTCATGATACAATTGCAGCTGCTTTTCCTAATAAAGAATTACTTGATATATTATTAGATAATAAATCATTAGATTAATACCTTTAAATAGGTATTTTTTTATTAATTTAAAAGTATGATTTATTATGAAAAGAATTTCTATTTTATTGTTAATAATTTTAATAACGCTATTTTCAATATTTAAGGTTAATGCATGTGATAGTATATTTCCACTAATTGGTAAAACTATTATTATAGATGCTGGTCATGGAGAGTACGGTTTAACAAGGTAAATAAATATAAGACTTCAATCAATGGATTAGGTCTTTTTTTATTGCTTGAAAGGGGTGATATAAATGTAGAATATAGCAATAGGAATTATTACCATTTGTCTTTTACTTTAGACAAAAAAAATAAATAAAGTAAAAATATATAGAAAAAGAAAGGAAAAAAATTTATGAAAAAAGAAGAAAACAAGAAAAACAAAAAGAAAGCAAAAATTAATCAATAATATGCACCGATATCGGTTGATTAAGATTTGGAAAATTGATTTATCGTAGTACAAAAATTAATATAATGTACTATTTTTATATTCGAAGAAAACTATTTAATTAAAGTACAAAAGCGATTATTTGACCTAGGAGTATCTGGCTATATTGAAAAAGAATACTATAATTTAGATCATATTAAAGATGTAATTGTTTTAAATGATAATGATTATAAAGAAGTAGTTGAATTGATAAAAAATGCTTTAGATGATGACTTATATCGTAAAAAAGTAATTATAGATTCTTATGCAAGTATGTTAGCTTATGAATGCTATTTAAACTATGTAATGTATAAAATTGATGATAAAAAAGTGGAAGATATTTTTTATGAACTTAATAATTATTGTGAATATTATGATGAAAGAATTATTTATAAAAATGAAATATACGAAAAAACTAAAGGAATTATAAAAAAAGAATATAATGACCTAATATTTAGTAATTCCCAAAATAATAGGCAAATTTAGCTAAGATATGTATTATCTTAGTTTTATTTACAAAAAATTATCAGATAATGTAACATTATTTAGCCTATTAAATGAGCATTATCTATTCTATTCAATTATTTTTTAAATTGTTAAGATTTAATTTCTGATATAATAAATAAAAATGTGACTTTTTAATTGTTTCATTCGTTATTATAATGAAAGGAGTTATTAAAAAATAGAAAGGTAAATAAGAATTATTTAATAATAGTAGAAAGAGGTGAATAATTTTAGTGGAATTTGAGCAAATATATAAGACTTATTATAAAGATGTTTATAGATTAGCATATAGTTATGTTCTAAATAAACAAGATGCTGAGGATATAATGCAAAAATCGTTTCTAAAACTATATAAAAATATTAAAAAAGTAAATAATTCAAGTAATGACATAAAAAAATGGCTTTTTAGAATCACTATAAATGATTGCAAAGATTTATTACGAACTTTTAAATTTAAAACATTAAGTTTTGTAAATGAAGAAAATATTATAAATAATGAAGATTACACAAAAAATGATTTAATTTACTTTTTAAAAAGTATACCTTTGAATTATCGAGTTCCCTTATTTTTACATTACTACGAAGGATATAATGTAAAAGAAATTGCTAAAATTATGCATAAGTCTGAATCTTCTATTAAAATGAGACTATCTAGAGGTAGAGAAATTTTAAAAAAAGAAATGGAGGAGAATTAATGAGAAATATAAATGATTATTACAAAGAGGAATTTAGTAAAATAGATATTTCAGAAGATGAAAGTAAAATAATAAGCCAAAAAATACAAAATAAATATACAGCTTATCAAAAAAGAAAAAAAACTTTTAAATATATATCATCAATATTTTTAGTATTTATTTTAAGTATTAGTATAGTTTATGCAGATGAAATCAAAGAATTTATTAATAATATTAAAATAACTACTACAGTAAATAAAGAAGGTAGAAAAACTATTGAAGCAAAATCTGAAGATTTTAGAAAAGTAATTAATTATGATGCTAATCTTCCTGAAATTGATCCTCAAAAAGGAGAAAATAGTAAAGATTATTTAATTTCAGAAATAGAAGAAATGTTAAATACCAAAATACTAAAAAGCAAAATTCTTAAAACAGACAAAATAAAAATATATTCATTAACAAAAGAAAATGGTAAAATAGCCTCTGCCCACTTTATTGTAAATGGTGTTTTAGATGACAAGATTAAAAAAATTGATATGCATATCTCATTTGCAACAAAATTTTATCCTAATGACGTTTACGTGGGCTGGAAATCTAGTGATTCATTAAAAAATGAAAATTATTATATTGAAAATTTAAAAACGGATAGTTATATTTTAACTCTTAATACTGAAATGAGAAGAAATGGGTATTATGATATACTTTTCGTTTATGATAATATTGCTTATAGAATTAACATTATTATTGTAGATAATCCAGATAATCGAAGACCAATTTTAGAAGATTTTTTAAACTCTCTTTCATATTAAATTTGCTTGTTGCTATCTTTTAACGACAAATTTCGCTTAATATGCTACATATAATTAATTGTTTTTATGATATTCTTTAATTAGAAATTATTATGTTTCTTAGAAAGGATGAGAATATGAAAAAAACAATAATTGTATTAGGTATTGCTATTACTACATTATTTAGTATGAAATCAGTAAATGCACTTACTTTAAATGATAATGGCGACTTTATAAATAAAAAAGGTGCAACTATTACTGCAGAACAATATGAAGTTCTTTCGGATAAATTTACAGATACTACTATAAATATTTTACCACAAGCACAAATAAATTATTTAAGCAATGAACAAAATGAAATAAACATAGAAAGAGCATATTCAATAACTACTGATGTAAAAGATAATCTAGGAAATATTATAAGTACAATAACTATACCAGCTACTGAAGAGGAAGCATTAGCAGTTGCTAATAATAAAAGTTTACATGTTCTTTCTGATGGAAAACTTCATGACACCTCTAAAGAAATTATTAGTTATGGATTAAGAAGCGAACCAATTTGGCAGCATACAACAACTAGTAAACGCATTACATTATCTTATAGCGAATCTGCATATGATCCTACAAATACAAATTACTTAGCTTTAGTAGATGTACATTGGTATTCAAACCCATCAACTAGATCTGTAGATGTTTTAGCTATACGTTGGACTACATCTAAGCCATTAAATAATGTGGTTGGGTATTATGCAACGCAATCTAATAGCTTACATGAACAAGGCTACGGTTTAGACGGAAATAATATGAAAAGAACAACTTATGGAATCGGAGAGTCAATGAATTTATTTGATACTGGTTCACAATTTGATATGTCTATGTATGTAGAATTTGATCAATACGTTGGAGAGTATGTTTATGCTACATATCAACACGCAACAACAGGTGTATTGTTATCAACATCAAAATCATATTCTTTTGGTAACGGTCTTGGTGGAGTATTAGTTTATAATCCTAGTTCATATGCAAATTATTATGATGGCATGGCCGGAGTAAAGGATACAGTAGCAACAGGCTGTCATATTGATTGTTAAAAATCATTTATTTTAATTGTATTACTGATAGTAGTAGCCCAGTCTTTATACCAAGACTTGATGTAGATGGTGGAGCTATTGCAGTTGGTCTTGTAAACGCAACAGGAGGAACTAACATAAGCTATATTACTGATATTTCTTATATTCCAACAGCACTTCAAGAAAGGTATTAGTATATATTATTAAATTATTAATTTTTAAGCGAATAAATTTAGCATTTAGCGACAAAATTATTCGCTTTTTGCATGTAGATTTTGGGAGTAATAGAAATTATATTTTACTATTATATTAAATAATTTGCTTATGTGAATTGGTTTCACATTTTTTTAATAGATTTTATTGATTATTTATTTTATTATATAAATGAATATTATATAATATCAAGCAGGTGATGTAGTATGGATTTAAACAAAATAGGGAGTTTTATTGCTGAAAAAAGAAAAGAAAAAAACTTGACTCAAGAACAACTTGGAAAGTTAATAAATGTTGATAGACGAACAATATCAAAATGGGAAACTGGTGTTTATGCCCCAGATATATCAGTTTTAGATATTTTGGCAGAAAGTCTTGGAGTAACAGTTAATGATATTTTGCATGGTAAAATAGAAGATAATAATAAAGATAATAATTCTTCTACTATTACAACAATAAAATATTATAATAATAAATATAAATATAAAATAACAATTATTTTTATAACTATTATTATTACAATTCTATCAGTTTTTTTAATTTTTTATAATTATAAAACTAAAAATGAATATAAAATTTATTCTTTAAAATCCAGTGATGATAGATTTGATATATTGGGAACATTAATATATAATTCATATAATATAATGATTTTAATTGATGATATAAATTATAATGATATATACATTGGAACTGATAAAGAAATAAAAAGTAAAGAAATATCTTTATTATTATATTTAAATGATGAATTTATTGAAGAAAAAGGAATTGATAATGATGAAAATGTAATAATTAGTGATTTATTAGATAATATAAGTTTTTCTTATAAAAATAGTCGTAATTGTAACGAAGATTTAAATGTTAAGTTAGTTTTAAAATATTATGATAATCAACAAGAGATAATTATAGAAATGCCTTTAAATAGATATTAGTCGCTAAATAAGCGACTAATATCTATTTATAAGTGCTTATATTATTATAACTTTTATAGTAATCTTAAAACAGAAAGGAGAAAAAGCAAATTTGAAAAAGTTATTATTTATTATTGGAGGAATTATTTCCATATTTCCATGTTTGGTTTTTGCAGATAATAGTAATAATGAAGATATTGTTACTGAAACAAAATATTATAAGACAATAACATATAATTATGGTTTTAGTGATACTAATTCTATAGTATATAATCCACTTGAGAATAATTATAGTTATACTCAAGAAATATCTGAAGATGAGTATAATTCTGTAATACCTACATTAGATAATATTCTGTTAAGAGGAAATGGGTACACTGAAACCACATATAAAAAAATGACTACATCAATATCTGCAAATGGATCAAAATATAAGTATCAAGTTGTATTAAATTGGAAATTAATGCCAGCCACTAGAAGTTATGATATTATAGGAATTGGCCATTATCAAAGTGTTAAATTAAGTGGCAATGCCAACTTCTTATTAACTTACGATAATCAAACTTCTTCATCTGCATCTATATATACTTCTTCTACAGGGACAACTGCTACATTCCAACTTCCTACAGGAAGCATTAGTTCGTTAAGTGCAAAATTATATTTTAATGTAGAAAAGAATGTCAATGCAACTATATTGACTCAAAAAGCATTTGGTGATTACGCACATGCTACAAGTACAATAAGTTTAACAAATGCTAAAAAGCATACTATTGGAACAAATGGGATAGTACATGAAAGTTCAGTTTCCAGTTATTTTGATACTATGTCAACTGCTACTGCAACATGGTCAGGTAGTTGGTAATTAAAAAAATAAGTATTTCACTATATTTATTTTGTTTTTTCATCAATTCTTCTAAAATTTGTAATATGCTTTGCATCAAATTTTATTAAGTCACTTGCAGTAATATTTAATGAAGCATCAAAAATATTTAAGTTATTTGCAATTTTGTCCAACATATCGATAGTTGGCTTTCTTTTACAATTTTCTAACTGATTTATGTATACAATATTACTTCCAATAATTTCAGCAAATTTTTCTTGAGATAAATTATAAATTTTACGATAAAATTTCCAATTAATTGATAATATTTCCTTACTATTCATAATAATCTCCTAAACAATAACTTTTATATATTTTATACAACTGTAATATAAATGTCTTTTGCACAAATGTTAAAGAAAAGTGTTGCGTTTTTTTCTATTATGTGTAATATTTAAAATAATAAAAAAGATAAGGAGAATTAAAATGAAAAAAAACAAAACAAATGATATTATCTTGGAATTATTATACTATTATAAAAAGTGGGATTCTCAGTTTTATACATATTATAAAAATGATTTAGATTTTATTGCTGAAATAAAGCGATTGGTATCTATTAATCATAAATATTTATTATATTTAGCAACTAATGAAATTCGTGAAATTACCAATATTTCTTGCGACAAAAACAAACCTGTACAATTATTTGAAATTAATAAAATACTAATAGATTGTTATAAATTTTGTAACTAAAAATAAATTGCGTTATATAAGCGACATTATTCGCTAAATTATGCATTTAAAATATTTAAAATATTTATTAATCTTTTGATGAAAGCAAAAATAATCAGAGCTTTCTAGAAAGGAGATTGTATGAAAAATAGAATTCTATTGTTTGCATTGGTATTATGTATGGGAATAATAACAACAGGTGTTTTTGCTAGTTCTCAAGTATATTCAATAACTGTAGATATTCCTAAACTTGGTGGTTCTTATACGTCTAGCCAGGTTTCAAAAGATTATAGTACGAATCAAAAGGTTTATCATATTGGGACTATTAGTAATCATAATGGTGATTACACTAATATAAAAGCCAGATTATATAATGTTGATTATGATTCATATAGTCAATGGGTAGAACTTGGAACAGGCGACGACCATACATATTCTGGAGCTTATAGTAATACTGGCAATTATAAAATTCAAATAAAAAATGCATTTTTGTCTATTTATACATATTACTCTTGCTCTAACTGGCAATATTCAATTTAATAATTAATATAGGAGGAAATAGATTATGAAAGAAAGTAAAAAAGGCTTAATATTATTATTTATTATATTTTTTATAATGGTATTATTATCGTATTTAGAAGTCAAAAAAACAGTTAATGATAATAATCTAATAGAGGAATTTAGTAGTATTTGTGCCTATAATAGTGATAGTAAAATGGAGGATTATTGTAAAAATATTGATGTAAGCAATTTGCCTAGTACACCTGATAATCTAACGATTTTTTATAGTATTATGCAATCCGAAATATTATATAATTTACCATTATTTGCACCTATATTACTACTAGTGTTTTCAACTTATACATTAAATAGGATCATGAAATCAAAATACACCTATTATTATGTTCAAAGAAAAAAATATTATGATTTAATAAAATCTGTAATTATAAATTCGTATAAATATGTATTAATTGTCCCATTTATAATTGCTTTTTCCTATTTACTTTCTTTGTCTATTTCATCGCATGGACCTAATTCTTTAACTGAAATAATGCGTATAGCAACATTTGAAAAAATACATTACAATACTAAATTTTTTATTGTATTATATGGTTTAAATATTATGCTTATATGGTTGTCATTTATTAACATAGCATTAATTATTCAAAGTAAAAATAGAAAATTCATATTTAATATAGTAGAATTTATAATTGTTTATTTTCTTTTAGAAATGATACTTGAAAACTTACCATATAATTATTGGTTATTTGGAATATATAATCTATCAAATATATCAATATATAATTACTTATTATCATCTTTAATTTATTTTATTATAAGCTTTATAATATTATTATTAAGTTATAAAAATAAAGAAAAAATATTAAATAGAATGGGAGTATAAATATTATGAATGTTAGAATAAATAATGTATCTAAGTCTTTTAAAAATCAAACAATTCTTAATAATATAAATATTGAATTTAAACCTAATAAAATATATGGAATAATAGGTAGAAATGGATCTGGTAAAACAGTTTTATTAAAAATAATATGTGGAATTCTCAATGCAGATAAAGGTGAAGTCCTTTTTGATAACGAAAATTATATAAAGAAATTTGGGGTTCCTAAATCAACAAGAGCTTTAATTGAAAATCCCGAAATGATTAATGAATTATCTGGCTTTGATAATTTAAAATTAATAGCCTCTATTCAGCAAGTTATTGATGATAATAAAATATTAAAAACTTTAGAATTAGTTGGACTAAAGGGTGAAGAAAACAAAAAATACAAAGATTATTCTTTAGGAATGAAGCAAAAATTAGGAATTGCCCAAGTTTTAATGGAAGATTCGGACTTGATAATATTAGACGAACCATTTAATGGGTTAGATGATAAATCTGCTAATGATATGAGAGATTTAATAAAAAAACTAAAAAATAATAAAATAATAATAATTGCTACACATATAAAAGAAGATATAGATAATTTAATTGATGAGTTATATAAATTAGATAGTGGTAATTTAAAATATGAAAAAAAGGATTAAATATAATTTTTACATTATAAAAAATATATTAAAAAAGCAAAATATTGTTTATTTAATTTTATCAATATTAGCTATAAATTTATATTGCATTATGAATACAGTAAAAAAGTATGGCTTTTCTTATAACCTTGCTTTTGACCTAAGCAATAATTATTATTTGGTATTGTTGATTTCTATAATTCTATATTTCATATTGCAATTAATAAATAACCTTAAAAATCGTGTAGAATTAATCACTAGGTTTTCTAATAAGGAAAGTTTTCTAAAGTTTATTTTTAATAATGTAGTTTGTTTAATGTCATTAATATATATTATTAATATAATTTCTTTAATTGTATTTAGAATTTTTAAACATTTATTTATAATTAATAACGAAATATTTTTTATATATAATATATCTACATATTCATATATTATATGGGAATTAATAAGAAATTATATATTCATATTTTTTATTATTTATTTTGTAACATATGTATCCTTTAATTATAAAAAGAAAAATGCATTAAATTTTATAATATTTTTAATATATGGATTTTTACTAATTCCTGTGGCAAATGTTGATTATGTTTCCTTTCCATCATTTTTATTATTTAAAAATTATGGAAGTTTAATAAATGAAATATCATATTTTATAATATCATATATTGCAAAGTATTATTTTATATTATTCTTGTCTAAAATAATTAGTATATTTAATTGGAATTTATTTTTTAAAAATGTAAAATTAATTATATATAAAATTATAAATATAATAAAAAAAATATACTTACCATTATTATTATACTTAGTAATAAACATAATAAACATATTATATTTAAATAGTCAAGATATTGAGTTAAATGATTATGACATTTTATGTAGTGCAAATTATGCATCATTATCAATAATTAGTTTTGCAACTAAATGTATTTCTGTATCTTGCATTATTTATATATTAAATAAAATTATCTTTTTAGATTTAAAGAAAAACGCATGTATTATTTTTACAAGAATATCAAAAAAAATATGGATTATTAAGAAAATAATATCATTTATATTTATTATTATAATATTAAGACTGCCATTATATAATTACATTGCTTTTTCTAAAATTGTAATATATGATTTAATTGTATATTTAATACTTTTATTATTAACCATAAATTATTCATTAAATGAAAGTAAAACAATCTTTGGTTGCTATATTCTTGGAATACTATCAATTTTTATATTTGATTACTTCTCCATTTTAGTTTATATACTAATTGTTATTTTAGTGTTCTCTTTAATTTTCCCAATTTTTAATAAATAGTGTTTATGCTTCTATATTTTTTAAAATATTATTAATACTAACTAAACAATAATTATTTCGAATTTAAGATTATTGTTTGAGTTTTCTATGTCGAAATTTGTAATATTTATAAAAAATAGCATTGGGATGGCTATAATAGTAAAATGCAAATAAATAGAATTTTGTAGTTAAGTAGTATTGTATTCTATTAGAATTGCTTTATTATTTAGTTACTTTTTATATGTTTCATAATTGTCGTATAAAAAGGTCTTTGCTCATATGAGAGAGGCTGACTAATGATGAGAAAAAACATATTTACTTATATGCTTTTTCTTGCCCCAAAAAACGCTTATGTAAAAAGAGCAGATACTTATGCTTTTGAAAGTATAAATATCTGCTCTTTTTTGTTTGCCTTAAAACTTTAATTAGAAAATGTAGATTACCATCTTAACTATCAAATTGAATTTTTATTTCGAGTTGATAGGAGAAAAAATGGTAAATATACCAAAAAGAAATAAGAGTAAAGACAATCCATATATATTGGGATTTAATGAAATTAAAAATACTTATACAGTAGAATTTGTTGATAACTTAAAAGTTATTCACAAAATTGAAATATCAGAAGTTGTTTATCAAGCACTTGATAAGTTTGAGTTATAAGTAATGACAATAATCAAAGAATTATGCCAGTATTAGTATTAAACAATGATAAAGAAATGGTTGAAGTTATTCCAATAATAACTGTTTCATATAAAGGAAGAACAAAATCAAATCATGTTAAAGTTAAGCAATTTAAAAAAATACGACCAAATTCTATATTAAATCTAACAAATACTCTTTATATAGATAATTCAAGCATTAAATGTTTTATAGATATTCTTTATAGTGAGCAATTAGAAGAAGTAAAATGTAAAATAAATAAAACTAAAAAAGAATATTCTAATAAGTCTCCACATAATTTTTATAATGGAGAACATAAATGAATTCAGAAATAAAATATAATGTTAAGACTTATTTAAATATAGCTTGTAAAGATAAAGAAGATATTATAAAAATATTTAATCAAAAATTAGCCAAAATCATAATTAAAAAAGAAAAAACTAATAATGCAAATAATTGATCTACAAATAAAAAATTTGCACAGTTGGGATATCTTTATTAAAGATGTAATATGTTTACAGTTAGGAGGTATCTTATATGTATAATGTTGGTATTTATGTTAGATTATCTGATGAAGATAGATACAAAAGAGATAAATCCGATGATAGTGATTCAATAGCAAATCAAAAAAGTATGTTATTAAAATATGCATTAAATAGAAATTGGAATGTTGTAGGTATTTATAGTGATGATGATTGGTCTGGAGCAGATAGAAATAGACCACAGTTTAATAAATTGATTCAAGATTGTGAAAATGGTTTAATTAATATAGTGTTATGTAAAACTCAAGCGAGATTTTCAAGAGACATGGAAATTATTGAGAAATATCTTCATGATAAATTTATTGAGTGGAGAGTTCGTTTTATTAGTATCGTTGATAATGCTGATACAAATGTAAGAGAAAATAAAAAAGCAAGACAAATAAATGGCTTAATAA
The DNA here is from genome assembly GCA_902783555.1 of uncultured Erysipelotrichaceae bacterium. GTDB lineage: Bacteria > Bacillota_I > Bacilli_A > RF39 > UBA660 > CAG-533. Next base: position 2,792 of record CACZRB010000056.1, on the reverse strand, counting down.
ACGAGTGGTATTTAGAAGATTTATCTCGTGATATTAGAGATTCTTTACAAAATAAAAGAGAAGATGGTTTATTTTTGGGAAGTTTTGCTCCATATGGATATATGAAAGATCCTAATGATAAGAATAAACTAATAATAGATCTTGTCGCTGCTGAGGTTGTAAAAGAGATTTATGCATTATATCTTTCAGGACTAGGATATCACAAAATAGCTACTAATTTAAATAATAAAGGGATACCTACTCCAACAAATTATAAGAAAGAAAATGGTAGTAAATTTGTTTGCAAAAAGGCAAAATATAAAGAAAAAACAAAGTGGTCGCAAGATACTATCGCAAAAATATTACAAAATGAGGTATATATTGGAAATCTTATACAAGGAAAGAGTACTTATGTGAGTTATAAAAATCATAAAGTAATATCAAAACCAAAAGAACAGTGGACTTATTCTTATGGAACTCATGAAGCAATTATTGATATAGAAACATGGCGCCGTGTTCAAGAGAAAAAAAGTAAAAGAACAAAACCTCTTAAAACAACTGGAGAAATATATATGTTAAGTTGTAAAGTTTATTGTAAAGAGTGCGGTGCTGTATTTACTAGACAGCTTTATACTACAAAAGATGGTAAAACTCCATATTTAAAATGTAAAAGTAGAATACTTGCTAGTAGGGATTGTATTAATAAAGAATCAATTAGATGTGATATTATAGAAAAATACATTTTAGATGAGATAAATAAGCAATTAGATAATTACTATAATCTTAATGAATTAGAAAGAAACTATAAATTGCAAAAAGCAGCTCTAGATGATGAAACAATAAACAAAGTAAAAAGTTATGATGAAGAAAAAGAAAGTCTAAATGAAAAAATTGCAAGAAAAAATGATTATTATAAAAAATTGTATGAAGATAAATTAGAGGGAATTATTACACAAGAAGAATTTGTTATGTTTCGAACTAAATTTTCTAAAGAAGTTGAAGAATATAAAAAGAGATTAACAATAATAGAAGATGAACTCAAAAACATAAAAGACAAAGAAGAACATATAAATATAAGCGAATCAGTTTTTGAAAAATATAGGCATATAGACAAATTATCAAAAGATATTGTAGATGAATTTGTTGATGTTATCAAAGTTGGTAAGGTCGATCATTTAAATACCAGAGATATTGATATTCATTTGAATATTATTAATTTAGACTAGTTACCTTGTCAATCAGTACCCTTGGCATGGAGGAAAAGATTTTGGAGCTAGTATAAGAAATATTAATGAAAGTGAGATTAACTTAGAAATTACATTTAAGTTAAAAACTGAATTAGAGAAGAAAGGTGCTAATGTTTTATTAACAAGAAAAGATATTAATGATTTAAGTAATCCAAATGCTTTATATCGTAAGAAAAGTGATTTTGATAATAGAATTAAGCTTATTAATAATTCACATGCAGATATGTATTTATCTATTCATCAAAATATATATAGTAATGAAAAATATTATGGGCCACAAGTATTTTATTACCCTAAAATAAATGATAATGAAAATATTGCTAAAGTTGTGCAAGAAGAATTAAATAAATTTACTAAATCAAATCGTAAAATTAAAATAATAACAGGTACTTATATGTATAATAAACTTAATGTATCAGGTGTTTTAATTGAATGTGGTTTTTTATCTAATGTAAGTGATAGAGAAAAATTATCTACTGATGAATATCAAAAAAACTTGGTTAAAACTATTACTAAAGCAATAATTAAGTATTTTTCATAATATTTTCATAAAAGGAAGGTATGATTTAATCGCAATATGTGATATAATTTTATAATAGGTGGATGGTTATGAAGGCAAATATTAAGGCAAAAGTATTTAGAACAATTGATGAGCAAATTTCAATCCTTCAAAATAAAGGACTTATTATAGATGATATTGATTTTGCACGTGATATTTTAATAAGAGAAAACTACTTTTTTATAAGTGGATATCGTCATCCTTTTTTGAGGACGAAAAACGATCGTTACTTTCTACCAAATACCAACTTTTCAGAACTTTATGCCTTATTTAATTTTGACCGTCAAATTAGAAATATTATTTTTAAAAATTTACTTATTGTAGAAAATAATATGAAAAGTATTTTCTCTTATCAATTATCTAAAAAGTATGGTTATAAAGAAAAAGATTATTTAAAACCTACTAATTTTACTAATAATCCAGAAAAGCAAAGACAGATTAGTGATTTGATTAGAAAAATGAAAAGGCAAATAAAAGTAAATGGGGCTCAGCATTCTGCAACAAGTCACTATATTCATAATTATGGTTATATTCCATTGTGGGTTGTTGTAAAAGTTTTATCTTTTGGTATTGTTAGTGAATTATATACTATAATGAAAAGAGAGGATCAAGAAGAGATTGCAGATATTTATGAAGTAAATGTAGAAAATTTAATAACATATTTACCAATACTTGCTAATTATCGTAATTTATGTGCGCATGAAGATATTTTATATGATCACCGTAATCAAAAACCGATTAGTGATACCAAATATCATTTATCATTAAATATTCCAATGTTAGATGGAGAATATATATATGGTAAGGAAGATGTTTTTGCTTTGTTTATAATTTTAAAATGTCTACTTAGAAAAGATGAATTTAGATTATTACTTAGTGAATTTAGTTATGAATTAGATATTTTAGCTGGTAAATTAAAAACTATTAAAGTTAATAAGATTATGGATATTATGGGAATTCCAGTAAACTTTAAAGAAATATTAGATTAATAGGAGGAATGAAATGAA
>CACZRB010000055.1 GCA_902783555.1 uncultured Erysipelotrichaceae bacterium | reverse complement strand
TTGTTCTTGTTTTCTTTCTTGACTTCCTAAACTTAAACGATATAAAAGTCTCATCATACGCATTGAATCTCTAACTGGATAATCTCTAGCAAATTCCATATATGGTTCAATAGTACTATCTCCAGCATTTATTTTTTCAATTAAATCTTTTAATCCAGATTTGAATATATCTGGTGCTTCTCCAATTGATTTACCTAAAGCTACAGGTACAGTATAGTGTTGTACTAATATTTCTAAGTTTTTTAAATAATAAGGTAATAAAATATCAATTTGATGTAAATGTGATTTATAATACTTTTTTAATTGAATATATGAAAGTTTATAAACACCATATCCAGCAATTAAGGCAAATATAATATTTAAATAATTAAGATCTGCTAAAAATAAGAATACCATAACTAGTATTGTAACCATACCATTTTTTAGTCTAGTATTAAATAAAGCCTGAACATCAACAGAATCACCATATTTTGCTTTTGCATAAAAGTCAAAATCAGATTCTTTTAATCTCATAAAAACATCTTGATAATCATGAACAAATTTATTAATACTTACACTACCATTATATTGTAATACAAAGAATAGTAATATTCCTAGAATAATAACTTCAATATACACTACTATTCACCTCCAGTATTCTCATTATAGTATTTCTCACCATTAATTAAGAAGTAAGAATTTATTATAATAATTGCATGTAATATTACAGTAACATACCATCTATCAAGCATTTTAATATAGTTTTCACGTCCAAGTAAGAATTGAGTAAGCATAACTAATAAATACAAAGCTAAACCAAAGGTTATAAACTTTTTATGGAATGCAGCACGATCCATTTTATCACGATATACACCTTCAACAAGCATATCGATATCTAATAACATATTTTCTAAAGACTCACCAGAATCTTTTGCACCTTCTTTAGTAATTTGTAAGAATAATTGGTGCATATTTTTTACCATATAATATGGATATTTTTGATTAAAGAAATCAATGGCCTCTTCAATAGTACCATTTGCATAACTCATTTTAATCATTTTATCAACATCTTCAAGTACAGGATTTTCTAAAACTCCAGAATCCCTAACCCCTTCCAAAGCTTTAACAAAACTTTGAGTAGTATTAAATTCCATTATTACGTTAGTTGTATATACTTGAATTTGTTCGAATAAGAATTCACTATATACTCTTTGACATCTAAGATAAGCTAGATAAGGAATAAACGCAATAGCAACTATAGCATAAAAAATTGCCCAAATTATATTATAAAAATATAAATATGCAATACCTGCTCCAGCTACTCCAAATATTACAACTTGAATTGCATATTCTTTTGCAGTAAATTCTTCACCTAACTCAATAGATTTTTGTCTTACTGTTTTAAAAGTATAAGGAGCATATTTATCATATATATTACTTACTTCATCAGTAAAAAATTTATATACATTATCGCCTGTATTTCTACGATAAGTAACTATAAATATGGCTATGACTAATAGTATTAATAATTCCATATTTTATACTCCTTTCTTTTAATTATTATTATTGTTATTATTTTCTATTTCTACTTTATCATCTTTATTTCCATTATTAACATAACCTAATCTAAATGTATCTTGTGGTAATATTACACCCTGTAATTCTAAATATTCTAATAAATACTTAGAAGGATTTTTTAAAGTTAATTTACCATCAACAGTTTTACGATAAATTACATTACTACATGGTTTATTATCTTCATCTACATAAAATTCACAAACTTCCATTATTTCTCTTTGGAATCTTCCTAAGGCTTTACTCATGTAACCTTTTACACATACACCAATTTGAACATATCTATGAATTGTTGATAGGAATTGAGTAACATCTTGATTAGATTCTAATAGTGAATACATACGCATTGGAATACTTTCGGCTTTATCAGCATGAATTGTAGATAAAATGTTGTGACCAGATGAAATTGAGTTTCTTACAGCCATAACTGCTTCTGCAGAACGAACTTCGGAAAGAAGTATCCATTTTGGGTTTTGACGCATGCACGCAACAAGTACATCAGAATAAGATGCAATATTATTAGTTTTAATAGCTACAATATCTCTTTGTGGAAAAATTCTATCTAAGTGAAGTTCTAGAGTATCTTCAATTGTGATAATTTTTTCATTTTCTTTTGTATGACTTGCTAAATATTTTACTAACTCAGTTTTACCTGAACCAGTTTCTCCAGCTACTATAATATTACAGTGTCCTTCAACACATTTCATTAAAAAGTCATGAATCTGAACATTACAATATTTTTCATCAATAAGTTTTGCCTTATTAAGACGAATTTTAGCTGGTGTCTTACGGATAACACAACTAATTCCATTAGTAGCAATTGAGTCATGAATAAAGTTTAAACGTAACTCTGCACTTTCAGCATCTAAGAATGGATGAGCCATATTAAATGTTTTACCCATTACATTAGAACACTGGAAGGCAAGTTTTTCCATTAAGGCATTATTAATTTCTGGTCTTTCTACTTTATAGACACCTTTATCCAAAGTTTTAAGATTGACGTTCCCTCCATTTCCATAGGAAATATCAGTTACATTATCATCATCTAAAAATTCTTTTAAGGGCCCAAAATCTAATTGTGAAAACAAACTATCGTTCATATAATTTTCCCCTTTTTGTTAATATTTTAACTATTTGAGCATTCCAAATCTATAGCACTAGTTGAAACACTATAATAAAGATTAGATTTTGAATTGATTAAATCAATTATTTCTTGACTAGCAACTTGTGTTGTAGAATGATTTTCAGTATATTCTTTATTTCTAGGTACTGGAAAAATATTAAATGATCCTATAATAGATGCTCTTGTTAAAAGTAAGAACATATCATTTGGTACAGAGAATATTAATTCTGCAGGGTCACCAGTTGATCCAGATGAAAATACAGATATTCCTCTTGAATCTCTAACATCACGTACTTTAATACTTTCAATTAATTTAGCAACAATAGCACTTCCTCTATCATCAGTACCAGATATAAATAAATCAATATAGTCATCTGGCATTATAGCGTTTGCATAAGTTGAATGAAGTGTTACTGGTAAACTAAATAATGTATGACATTTTTCAATATTTTCAGTGATATAATTTGGTCTTTGTTCTGCTGTCATTAATGCACTACTATAGAATAATCCACCTTCTGGTATTTTTGTATCATAAGATACATATTTACCAATAACTTGACTTGAACTAGTTACAAGTCCTGGTGTTTGATCTACCATACTTTTACTAACTTTAATTGTACTAATTTGCTCTCTAGTAATTAATGTATTACCAGGAATTTCTACTTTAGCAAAAGGTACTGTTTGTGGTTCGACAGCCTGTCTTACACGCCAATTATATGCCACATACAATACGACAACTCCAATAATTACTCCAATAATTGTTACTGTATTTTTATTACCTAAAAATCTTTTAATTGAAACTGTTAAATTTCCCATTCTTATTCCTCCTATTATCTTTTTCAATTATAACATAAAATATTTTAATATTTCAATATATGATGAAAAAAACTGGAAAATTTCCAGTTTTTTATTTAGCACGGAAGTTTAACACTTTTAAAATTTAAAAATCTTGCAAACCATTATAAAATGGTTATTTTTTTGTCAATTTTTTCGTTTTACTATTG
>CACZRB010000054.1 GCA_902783555.1 uncultured Erysipelotrichaceae bacterium | reverse complement strand
TTCTTTACGACTTCTTTTGCCACGAAAAACACATCCTTTCATATTTTCGCTTAGTGGTATGGGCTAATCCGCATTCCCCGCCACTTAGTTACAATTAAAATATATAATTGCAGTTAAGATAATATCACAAGTTCTCTTTATTTTCAAGTGTTTATAAGATATTTTTAAAGATATATGTTTTTATTTTTTATAAGATGAATGATAATATGTCTTTTCGCTCTTTTTTATTATTCTGTCAACTTCTAGAGCTTTCTTTAATCTATTCTTTAAACTATATATTATTGCCATTATTTCATCTGTTGGAGGGCATTCCATTTCATTCATTATTTTAAACCAGTATTGATATTCATTATATAGTTCTGGATTGTTTCTTTCATGTTTATGTAACTTTTGATGAGATGATTTTGTAAGTAAAGCTCCGTTTTGAACTGTTTCTTTTCCTCCAATACGTTCTTCTTTAATATGATGATAAGTTATAAAATTACGTTTAGTTACTTCAAAACCCATCCAATCTATATGAGGATTACCATATATTTTAAACATTTCAAATAATACTTCTTTATTTTTCATAAAACCACCTGGTGTATTATTATAAGAAAAAAACTTAACTATGTAAATTAGTTAAGTGCAGATACTTGAAATAATTCTACTTCAACTGGGGTTTCTTGACCAAATAAGTCGATTAATACTGTTAATGTAGAGTGTTCAATATCTAAACTATCAATAGTTCCTTCCATACCTTTAAATGGTCCATCAACAATTGATACTCTTGTTCCTACAGTAAGTTCTTTATCAACATCCATTCTAGTCATACCCATATTACCAAGAATCTTATCTATTTCTTGAGGTTTTAATGGAGTAGGTTTTGCACCTTTACCACTTGAACCAATAAATCCGGTTACTCCTGGAGTATTACGTACAATATACCATGCTTCATCAGTCATTATCATTTCAACTAAAATATATCCTGGAAACATTTTCTTTTTCTTTTCTTTAATGCTTCCATCTTTCATTGTTTCTTTTACTGTTTCTTCTGGTACTATAATTCTAAATATATTATCTTGAAATCCCATTGATTCAGCACGCATTTCAAGCTTTTCTTTTACTTTAGATTCATGTCCAGAATAAGTATTAACTACATACCATTCTTTTTCCATATTATAGCCCCTTTACTAATGAACTAATCCATGCAAAGAATGCATCAAGTCCATAGAAATATAAACCAAATACAATAATAAATACTAAAACAGCTATACTATATTTTACCATTTCTTTTTTAGTAGGCCATTTTACTTTTTTTAGTTCTGTTCTTACGTCAGATACATAAGACTTTTTATTTTCTTTAGTTTTTCTTTCTTTTTTAGGAGCTGTTTTAACTTCTTTTTTAGAAGTTTTTTTCTCGTCCATTTTTTTAATTTTTTCTGCTTTTTCTTTAGCCATTTTTTCACCTCAATTAATTTCAAATAAAAAACACTTTCGTGCTTTCTTAGTTGTAATATAACATAATGTTTAAGCTATTTCAAGTGTTTTATTATTTATTTAAAGTTTTTACTTTATTTTTATCTTTTTTCTTTGATTTTACGTATAAAGTTGTAGCTCCAGCTATACCCATAACAGATCCTAATAATAGTAATCCATCTTCAAGTGGGAATGAATCATCACCTGTTTTTGGTGTTTCTTCAGTTACTACATATTGTTCTGTTTGTTCTGAATTAATATCTTTTTTAGATTCAGTTTTAACTTCTCTTTCATTAACAACAGTTAAGTATGTTTTTACTCCTTCAGCATATGGATCATACCATTTTACGCCTAATAAGTTTTGATATATTTCACCAAAATCAGTAATATTTTTAGCTGTGTAAATATAAAGATACATGTCATTTGGATGTTTATTTTCATTACTTACTAAATAACGGAATAAATTAACATATTCAATTGGTAATTTAGTATTACCATGTTGATTATACCAATGTTCTGCAAGTAAACCTAATCCATCACCATTTCCTGGATCAATAACATATCCTTTTGGATCATTTTCATCATATCTATAATATTTGAAGTATTTAATATTCTCATAAACTATATTACCATATGCATCTCTTACAAGGTTACCATATTCATCTCTTACTGCACGTTCTGTTTCAACTTCAGCAGATGTGTAAGTTTTAAGAGCATATTCAGTAATCCATCTAATAGCAGTTTCTGATAATTCTGGGAATAAATCTGATACTATAGTTCTATGATAAATAATATCTAAGATTTTATCATATAATTCTTCATCAGATATAGATGCAGTTGCTTTTGGTGCATATTCTCTAATCTTTTCAGCTGTTAAAATTATACCATCATAATTAATTCCATTTGGTTCTCTTAAATCTTGATTAATACAATAAACTTCTTCTTTTAATCCAGCACTTTCAATATAGTATAATGCTACTCCTAAATTATGTGAGCATACTTCTGGACTATCATCATGATCTACTCCAGCTATTACTTCTTCAAGTTCAACTTTTACATTAAATATTTGATCAGCTGCTAAAATATAGCCTTTTGGAGCATATTTTTCATGTAATACATATGTACCTTCTTTTAATAAAGCAACATGTACAGTACCATCTGATATCCATTCATCTAAAACTTTTCCATTTTGATCTAATATTTGTAAAGTAGCTCCTATAACAGCTTTTCCTTCATCATCTACTTTACTAACTACTACAGCAACTTCAATATCTTTTTCTGGTTCATCTTCTGGTTTACCTGGTATTGGATCTTCTGGTGTTGGATCATCTGGTGTTGTACTTGGTACTGGTGTTGGTGTAGGTTTTGGATCATTTTCTTCAATAAATTCTTCTTCAGTAATAATTCTTTTAACTGGTATTTCTTCTTCTGGCTCTGTGCCATCACCAAATTCTATTGATTCTTCAGATGCCGGTGCTTCAACAGCTGGTTCAGATGCTTCAACAACTGGTGCTGGTGCTTCAACAACTGGTTCATATACTGGTGATTCTGCTACTGGTTCATATGAAACATCACCACTAAAGTCGCCAAAATAAATAGTTGTTACAGGTTCATCATTTGATACTTGTGTAACTTCAGTATTTTCAAAAGATAAATTACCATCCTCAGCATAAGACTTAGTTTGTAGGGACATGCCAACATGTCCAGTTATAAGTGCAGACAATGCTGCAGATACTATTCTTACATTAATTTTTTTCATATTCATAATTTTTCTCCCCAATCCATTTCTTTGATTGATTTGATATTTTAATACAAAAAAGTCATTTTGTCAAATAAAAGTACACTTTTGGGTGTACTTCAACTTCTAAATAACGTTTTTTACCGTTTATTTTCTAAAAAAAGCTAATTACGATGTGGAATAGTTTTAAAATTATATTTATCAGAATTCATATTATTTGATTCAAGAATATTTGTTATATCATTTAGTACTTCGTAGAATTTACTACCGCCATCTAATTTGTTGTCAGCATAATCAGCAATTAAATACTTCTCATTATCATATATATCTTCAAGTCTAGTATGATAATTATATTTTTGCGCAATATCATAAGTATCTAAGGTTTCTATATAATGAAATTAATTCTTAATAGTATTCTATAGTTGTTCATAATATTCCCCATAATTAGTGTAAAAAAATATTTATAAATTATTAATAAAATTTATAAACATTTCATTACATATATATACATTTAAAAAATAAGTTACTAACATAATAATTAGATATTTTATATTATTAGTCTTTTTTAGTTTATCGTTTAGTTTTAATGTTAAAAATATAAAGAAAACTAATTCTAAAGCTAAAAATAGTATTACTTGTAATCTTAAAACCGTGAAACCATATTCAAATATATATAATCCCATGCGATAATAAGAATTAAAAATTATAAAAATAGAAAAAATAATTATTAACATAAGTAATCTTTTAATCCATTTATTATTAACTTTAGCATAGTTTAAATAAAAAATTAATATAATAAAATTTATAGTAGATACTCCTAAAAGTTCAAAAAAGCCTTCTCTTGCATAATTTGCATATGTATATTCAAGAGGGACGTTCAAGAAATTAGTCGTTAATTTTGAAATCTCTGATATAAGAAATAGTATATATACAAAATTTACTAATCCTAATATTATATAAGTTATAGTATTACTTACATTTATAGATTTATATTTAAAATCATTTGCTTTTCTCATTTGATATAGATTAATACATGTTGAAAAAACAAAAATAAATGATAAGACAAGAATAATACATGTTTCAATTAAACTATCAATATTTAATTCAAAATTTATTGAAGAAAAAATTTTGTGAATAAAAGAGGAAAAATAAACATCTCCATGACTTAATAGTAATAATAATACTATAATTATTGGTATTCCAATTAGGAGTCCTTTAATTATATCTTTAATTTTGTTATTTTGGATTTTTGTTTCTTTAACAGCAGTATTTATATACTCAGTATTAGAAAATAAATAGCCTGGTATTAGTTTTGTAAACCACCTTAAAAAGTTTAAATTAAGATGATAATTAGGATTAATTAAACTAAATATATAAATGCTAGTTAAAATTGGTACTACTATTATATTTAAATATTTATTAACTTCAGCAAGTGGTATAATAAAGTAACTAATTAATATTAAGAATATATATATTAAATATATATAACTCTTCTTATTAAGTTTAATATCTAATGTACTAGCAAAAATTGTATAACTTGTAATTATACTAATAATAGGAATAATTGCATATTTTATATAATTATCAATATTTAATCTGGTAAAGAAAGTTATTACTATACTAGCAATTATCGTTATAATAAGAACTTTTTTTAAAATATTACTATTTATATTATCATCCATATATTTCTTCCTTTCGCTGCATTATTATATTATTTATTATATTCTTTGCAAGATTATTCTATTAATTTTACATTTTAATTTACAATAGATCTTTTATTTTATTACGTATTCTTTGAATAGTATTATCAATTTGTTTTGGTTCTTTATTTAATATTTTAGCAATATCTATATAACTAAAGTCATTTATTACTAAATCATAGACATCTTTTTCAAAAGGAGATAAAGATTCATTAATATTCTTTAATAGTTCTTTATAATGTTCTTCATTTTCCATTTTAAATAATGGATTTTCTTTATTATCTCCTATTATTTCTTCTAATGGTCTATTAAATGCTACATATTCTTGTTCTAAGCTATATGCTTCATTATGAACTTTATTTTTAATTGTATCGGCTTTACGTATACAATTTAGTACTCTTCTTTCTACAACAACAGTTATAAAAGTAGGTAAACTAGTATCTTTAGAATCTGAATACCTAATTAAAGCATCAGAAAAAGCAACTAATGCTTCTTGTTTTACTTCATCATATTCTAATCCTAATGCATAAATACTTTTTTTATATTTAGCCATTATGATATCAATAATATAGTTATATTTATCATAAAGGACATCTTTAGCTTCTTCATTATTTTCACTTACCATTACAGTTAATTCTTCATTACTAAATTCCATTATTCACCTATTCCAAATAATAAGATTCCAGCACTTACGGAAGCATTTAAGGAATTTACTTTTCCTTGCATAGGAATACTTATACAAACATCAGCATTTTCTCTAACTAGTCTAGATAATCCAAATCCTTCTGAACCGATTATTAGACATATTTTATTAGCATAATCAACTTTTCGATAATCTATTCCATCTGCTTCTGCTGCATAGACAAAAAATCCTTGCTTTTTTAAAGTATTAATTGCACTAACTAAGTTATTTACCATTATAACATTTATTCTAGATAATGCTCCAGTACTGATTTTCATTACAGTTTCATTTACAATTACAGAGCGGTCTTTAGGTATTATTATATGTTTAATACCTCTAGCTTCCGCAGAACGAATAATGGCACCAAAATTATGTGGGTCTTCTAAATGGTCTAACATTAAAATATAGTTATCATCACTTGTAATATCATCTAATGTACCATATTCATAATCATTTATTTCAACGATTACTCCTTGATTATGTGGAGCCATTTTATCCATTACTTTTGGATCAGTTAAAATATATTTTAAATTATTCTCTTTAATTTTTTGCATAATATTTTGATCTTTAAAATTAGTTGCTAAATATACCTTACGAATATTTTTAAAATCTAATTCATTAAAAACATTTTTTCCACTTACACGCATAGTACTTCCTCCATTATTTCTTCTAATCTATTTTTATCATTTTGATATAAGTAACCAATTAAGCATTCAAATCCTGTTGCTTTATGATATGTTATTACATCAGTTGTTTTGCTTTTATGGCTATCAGCATTACGCCCACGATTTACTATTTCAATTTCTTCTTCTGTTAAAAAATTTTTATTTATTAATTCTTCTAAAATTTTTCTTTGACTTACTGCACTAACATAATTAAGAGATTTTGTTTGCAATTCATGAACAGTACTAATTTTTTGCTTTATTAGAAATTTTCTAACATATAATTCAAATACTGCATCACCTAGGTATGCATCAATTAAGTTTTTCATTGAACATCACGTTTAGAATATATCACAAATCTTTATAAAAGTAAAAGAAAAGAGTTAACTTATCTTAGATAGTATTAACTCCTTATTTTTAATTATTCTTTCATTTTCTGGATCAAGTTCTAATGCTTTATTTACATAAATTAGAGATTGTTTATAATCTTTTAAATAAAATAAGCATACGGCTAATAAATCTTCAATAGTCCCATTATAACATGTGGGCTCATTAATGTAAGTTTTGTTGTTTACTTTTATCTCTAGAGCTGCTTCTAAATATAATGAACACATTTTATAGTTATTTAGTAGATAGTATACATAAGCAGTTTCTAAATATGGTTCACGAGATGTTGGACATTCACTAATTGCTTTTAAACCATATTCTAAAGCATTATTATAATCTTTTTTATATCTATAACATCTGGATATAAATCTTAAAGATGCACATCTTTCTTCTTTCCATGTTGCATTTGGCATAAGTAGATGCTTTTTTAGCGTTTCAATCGCTTCATCATATCTATTATAAAACATGTATTCTCTTCCTAAATAATGCATATTACGGTCATTAGTTGGATCTTCTTTTATAGATAGCTCTAATAATGGTAAATATGACGCACGAGATTTAGTAGTATCTGGATAATGTTTTAAGGTTATATTGGGAATTGTTATTACCTTTTCATTATCTAATGTACATTTTAAAACTTCATGAACAGGATTTATCCAAGTGTATCCTTTTCTAGTATGAATTTTTTCTTGATAAAAGTTAACGGCCGGATTTCCATATTTATCAAATGACCAAATATAATTATAACGGGCACGATTGTTATCTTTAAATTTTTCTTCTAATTCTTTGCGCCAACCAGAATCAAATATTTCATCTAAATCAGTGCAAACGCAAATATCGGCATCTATTGGTACCATATCTAAAGATTTGTTACGAGCTATATCAAATCGCCATGGAGTAATTATTTCTTCTTTTACATGTACTCCTAGTTTATTTAATAAACTAACTGTGTTATCAGTAGAGCCAGTATCTAAGACATAAATATCATCTGCTTCTTTCATAGAATTATACCAACGATTAACAAATTTTTCTTCATTTTTAGTTATCGCATAAACAACAACTTTCATAAAATATTCCTTTCTTAAATATTTTATGAAAGTTTAATAATTACGTACTAATAAAAAATATATGCGTTGGATGCATATATTTATATTTCTTTCCAAATTGCTTTTAGAGTATGGTCATAATTTCTGGTAATATTTATATTTTTAGTTATGTAATATGGTTCATAAGCAGTAGCAATAGAGCCTTCTTCTAATTGAACATCAGTATTTTTCCAAATTGTGTTTAATGTTGATTGAGAAGTGTATATTGTCCCTATAAATAATATGCCATCATCATCAGTAGTATAAATTCCATTTGTACACATAGTATCAGGATAGTAAACATTGGCTATAGACGAATATGCATCACCACTTATAGCATTAGAAGAAGAAATTATTAAATATCCACTTCGCCCATCATAATTATTATATCTTTTTTTACTAAATCTGTACGTTGTATTAGGTAATAAATATATTTCAGCATAATCATAATCTGTAATATTATTATGTTTTGAGAAATCTCTTAAATATAAATATTTTTCTTCGTTAAACATATTTTTACCATTCCAACCTAAGAATTCATAGCCTTCTTTAGTTGGTATTGGTAAATCTCCATATGTACCAGTTGCTAGCACTTTTTTAGTGGTAGTATTAAGTTCTCCACCTTCTGGATTAAATGTTACTGTTATTAATTCATCA
>CACZRB010000053.1 GCA_902783555.1 uncultured Erysipelotrichaceae bacterium | reverse complement strand
TTTTATTCTATCTTCCATTTCGATCACGCTTAGACACTTTTCAAATTCTTCCATACTACTTGCATATAATAATGCTCCTAGTTGAATAATTTTTCTATCTTTAGCCTCTATCCTTTCAATACACTGATTATAGCATATCTCATAGCTTTTAACAATATTTACATGATCTATTTCTATTCCGTCATCTAATATATCATTTTGCTCATTTTTAATTACTTTTTAAAAAATATAATTTTAAACTCTAATTCCATTTACTAATGGATTCAATTTTCTGATTTTTATATTTTGAATCTTTAATTCAGGAATATCCTTTTTCTTTTTATTATAAAATTCTAATAAAAGTTTATTCAAAGTTTTATCATTAGCACTTTCAAATATTTTAAATAATTCTTTTTCTGTCAAATAATACAAATCACTATAAGTAATAAGCCTTTTTTCAATAGCATACTTTGTTATTTTAGCAAGTAATTCCATCATATAATTATCCTCATTAGAATGACAATAAATATCTATCTTTTTACTTATTTCTTTAACCATTAAAGCTACTTCCTTAGTTTTAAAACATATTTCTGGCATATGTTCTTCATTTAAATCTACTTCAATATCATTCATAATTAATAGAATAGTAGCGTTATTTATATTCTTAGTCCAACCTATACCTGTTAAAATAACTCCATCTAATCGATCAGCACAAAGTTTAGGCCTATCATTATCAACTATCGAATACTTTTTAAAATTAATTACATCTTCTATTTTAATTCTATCAATTTTCAAACACTCATTAAAATATTTATCATTTCTTAAAATAATTTCTGTATATTCTTCAGTACTTTCTTGTTTTTCATAATCTTTATTCATATAATCAATAACATGTGAAAAACATGGAGTTGCAATATCATGAAATAAAGCTGCAATTGTATCTTTTTTTCTCTTTGTTAATTTATATGTTAATAATGCTACTGATAAAGAATGATCATATCTAGTTATTTTTTCACTAAAATTATAGATATCTTTTGATGCATAATCCATTCCACAAAAATATCCTACTTTTTTTAATCTTATTAAAGATGGAACTTTTAAATATTTTTCTAAAAATTCAGGGATATCACCTAATAATTTAAAATAATAATCTAACATAACTATCCAAAATAAAATAGGTATTAGCCTATTTATCTTTCTTTTTACTTAATGCAAACTTATTTAACATATTTTTCTTTATATTTTGCATTCTAAAAAATACTATAACAGAAAACAAAAATAAAAATCCATCAATTATATAATTTAAAATACCAGTTCTATATATATAATCAAATATTCCAGAAGCTATTGATACAATAATTCCAAGTATACAAAATACAATAATCTTTTCAGTTTTTTTATAAACTTTATAATCATTTTCTTTTGAAAATTCTAATTTAACTTTTTCTTTTTCTTCTTTACTCAACTTATCATAATAAACTTTCATTTAAAACCTCACTTATTTCTTCACTATTATAACCTTTTTTATATAATTTGTCTCTAATAAAGTATTTTAAAGTATCATTTTCATATTTTTTTTGATACTTCTTAATTAAAATAATAGTATCTTTCTTTAAAATATCTTTATTATTTATTTTTATATTATTTAAATAATCCATATATAATTCTCTAGGATAGCCTAAATTAATTAAATAATTATTAATATGTTCTTTTAATAAATAATTACTATATTTATTATTTACTTTAACTTTTTTATCTATTAATTTAATGGCTTTTTCTTTAAAATCTAAATCTAAATAATCTTCTATTTCATTATCATTAAAACCTAATTTATTTAAATTTCTTTTTATTTTATCTGGCCCATCATTATTAAATCTAAATGCATCATTAATATAACTTTTAATATATAATGCTCTATTTAAATAACCATCTTTTTTTAATCTTTCAATTGTTTTATCAATAATATCAGAACTATATTCTTTCTTTTTTAAAAATTCACGTATTTCCACTTCACTACGCAATTTAGTATTTAACTTTTTTATTGAATCATAATATGCACCTAAAGAATCATTATATAAAACTATTTCTTCAAACTTTTTACTATCTAGTCTCTTATTACCAATTAAATTATATTTAACTATTACATCATCAAAAAGCTTAAACTTAAGTCCATTATCAAATTCTAATTCATAAATATTACTTTTACCTTTTTTAAACTTAACTATTTCCATAATTAAATTATAATACTTATGTTTGTGTAATGTAAAGAAAAAACTCTAAATTAATAGAGTTAAACATTAATTACATATGGATTATTTACAGTGCCATCACCACTTGTGATTGATACTGTAGGGATTAATGAAATTGTTGGATTCATTTTAAAATTACTATTTACATCATAATTACTCAAGTATCCTTTTTGTCGAACAACATATCCAATACAACGATTTGAATCAAATCTGTTAGCAGACATAGTCCAGTAATTATAACCGGTATATAAATAATAATTATTATTAGCACCATTATTACCAACTTTTCCCCCAGCAAATGCTGCTTCATCAGCAGTTAGTAAACCTATTTTATAATATTTAGTATTTTCATTAATGGTAGTTTTTAACATTCCATTACCATTTATTACATCTTGTGCCGTATACTTACTGATTTTACCATCTAAACCAAATTCTGGACATATTAAACTTGGAGTAAATTCTACAGATACTCTACTTACTGGCATAAAATAAGTAGGTGCATCTTTATATTGGCCATATCCTTTTCCACTTGATATTGATTTATCTCCACACCAAATTGTATCTGCAAGTAAATTTGTATACTTAAAAGGATTAGCATTATCAGATGTTTCAAATGCATTGTCATACCAAGATTTTAAATTTTTCAACATTGTATTATCAGTTACATTATCCTGTGCCCCTGTGTTATCTAAAGTGTATAATGTAGTACTATCTGGTTTACCATACATAAATCCTATTCCACTAGCTGTTTGGCGAACTTTACCAGTACCACCTGAATCTTTATTATACAATATTGTACTTCCAAGATACATACTATTTGGAGTATTAGTAACTTTACAATCTGTACTATCATTATTCCATAACCATATTTTAATAGAGCCATCACCATTTACTCTTACTATCTTCCAGCATCTATTAGCAAATATTACATAATTATTTTTAATATTTCCTCTAAAATAGAAAGACGTACCATAATCATCCTCAGTTTTAGATATAACATTTTCTGATAAGGCATTTTTTGATTGTGCTGGTATTGTTAATGGTTCATTTAAATATATATAATTTCCATGCTCTATAGCATATAGTAATGTATTAGGTTGAGCATTCCAATTTGGCTCAGTAGTAATTGCAGGCTTAGCATTCACTACTATTCTACTAGTATAAGTTTTATTCGATAAATCTTCTATTGTTGCATTATAACTAATCCATAATCTAAGTTCAAATGATGCACTACTTTGTAATTTACCATTACCATTCAAATATATCATATCTCAGTTTTTACTTATAGAACCTTCTAAGCTTGATGTTTTACTTGCTAAATTTTCTAATACATCAGTATAATTATCAGTTAAGTTAGTATGATTAACTTTTATTAAAGTAAGTGGTATTGTAGTCATTGCTTCTAAGTTTATTTCCGCTATCACAGGTGTTTCACAGTTATTAGTTATAGTATAATGATACGGTTTTTGCAGTAAACCTTCTTCATCTTTTATGGGATACATATTAGTTAATACTAAATTTTCTGTTCCTTCTATAGACACATCTAAGCAATTCAAAGTATTTATTGAGTTTGTATCTTCCTGAATACTTTCTTTTGTAAATATAACAAAACTTCCTCCAATAACTAATACAAATAAAAGAATTAAAAAACTCATGATTATTATTCTTTTTTTCATAGAAAAATAGACCTCTACTTTCTAGGTCTATTATAACATTAATTATTACTATATAACAAGGATTGAATTATTCTTCTTCTTTTGTATTTTCTTCTGATAAATATTCTTTCTCTTTTAATTTATTTATCATTTTATTCATTTTCTTTTTAGTACTATTAGTTAAAATAATTATAATAAATTCAATAAATATTAAAGCACTAAATGCATATGTTATTGTTTTATATATATCATTATGGCTTAATAAATAATTAAAATCTTTTTCATTAAATAAACTTAATGTACGTTCATTTTTATCATAAAGATAGTATGCTCCCTTACCAGTTGATACATCTTTACCATAAATAATATAATCTTTACTATCCTTTTGAATTTGATACGCCTTTACATCTTGACCATTTATTTTAACAGTACTTTCAAATAAATTATCTAACTTTTTAATTGGATTATCTAAATAAATACTAATATCATTATTTACTATTTCATTATATAAAGAAACAGTTTTTGAATCTACATTATATATATAAAAGTTCTCATTATTTTTACTATCTCTTAAATATATTAAAGTTAAATTCAAATTTTCATTTTGTAAACAAGGAACTTCCTCATCATTTATTTTAATCGTATTATTATTAAAATTAACAGGAACTTTTTCAGGTAATTTTCTTAAAATACTATATTCTTCACCACTAAATGTATATTTAATTGGATCTTTTTCTGGTACTACAACATTTAATTTATAAGTTTTACTAGTTCCATTTTCAGCTGTAACCACTATCTCAAAAGGATTATTACCCTCTTTAACATCTTTTTCTCCAGTACCACTAACTTTAGCTTTACTATCATTTTTTTCAGCATTTATTTTAATTTTAGTAGTATCAGAAGAAACAGTAACATTATATTCTAATGTACTTTTATTAAATTCAGGATTAATATTAAACCCATCAATACTAAGTGATTTCAAATTATTATCACTACTATAATTAATTACTACAGGTTCTTTAATATTTAAAGTTAAATCCCCAGATGATGTACTAATAGCACTTTCACTATTCCAATCAACTATTTTAGCATTATCTACTGATATTGTAGCTGATCCAGTTGCAATAGCCTTGAACTTATAAGTATAACTTTTAGTTTTATAAGTACCATCACCATAACCTACAATACTAGTATCTCCTGATTGCAATGAAAGTCTTTTCTTATCATAAGAAATATTAAACTGCCATGATCCTAAAGTATCTGATGATGATACTTTAACCGTTACTGTAACTGTATTATTTAACGTAACTTTACTAGATGAACTACTAGCTTTAATTGAACCACTAGTTGCTAATACATTAATTGGTAAAAGCATTAATAATAACAATATTATTTTCTTTTTCATACATATCCTCCTATTGTTCTATAAGATTTACATTTAAAATATGTTTTTGAATTTTTAATAAATCTACAATGTCAACAGTTCCATCTTTATTAACATCTGATGCTTTTAAATATGCCCCTTCTAAGTTTCCAACATTTAATATTGATTTTTGTACCTTTAATAAATCTACAATATCAATTTCTCCATCGCCATTATTATCTCCATAGATTACTATTGTATAATTTGATTCACCGCTATTTGCAAGTTTTAAAGTCATACCAGTAGCAAGTTTACCATCTTTATTAATTTCACTACTAGCACTTGGATAATTAACTCTAATTAGCTCATTTAAACTAGATGCTTCACTACCTAAATCAAAACCACTTAAATAACCACTATTATTATTTATTTGTAATTTAGAAAGTATTTCATCAGGTGATAATTTAATATCATCAGTCTTCACAATAGTAATTTTATACGTTCCCTTATCACCAGATTTAGAAGTAACTACAATATTAATTTCAGTTTTATCTTCTTTAAGTTCTACTTCACCAGTACCTTCTACTGTATTATCAGTTGTAGTTGCTACTGCACTAACCTCTACTTTTTCAACATCTGTACCAAGTGAACATGTATATTCATAGGCACTTGATGTAAATGTTGGCATTAAATTACAACCAGTTACACTAAGCATACTAAGGGTTGTATCTTCATTATAATCACTACTTAATGAAGTATATGCTGGCATGGTACCTTTAAATACTGGAATTATAAATACAAAATTAGAATCTAATAAATTATTATTAACATAAGTAGAATATGTACGATAACTACTAGTATAAGGATCTCGAATATTTTGCATATATTGATTGGTATAATAAGTACTACCTACAAAATCAAATTTCTGTAAATATAAAGTATTTTGTCCATATTTATTATATGAATTAAGTAAAGAAGCTCCGCCTAAAATTGCAGCATATGGACTATTCCAATTCATTTTAGCTGCATAAGCAAGACCATTATGAATTACCTCAGCAGTAGTTGCACCATTTGCATGAACATTAAAATAATTATAATAACCAGGAAATTCTTTATCATCCCCAGATGATAAGGCAGAACCTTTACTACCTTGCTCTTGTATAACTTTACTAACTAAACCAAGTGAACTTACATCATTAACCTTTCCAGAATCCATAAACGCTTTAGCATAACTTATTTCTTTTTTTTCATTATTTTCATCATAATAAAATGCATTACCACTCATAAATGTACCATTTAATAAACTTTGCAAAACTTCCTCAGTTTGAGTTGCGTCAAAATTAAGTTTTTCAAACATAAATACATGCCCATCATTTAAGAAATTTCTTGGATCTACATAATATTTAACAGTTTGTTTACTTGCTGCATACCATTTACCACCTGAAAACGTTTTCCACTCACCATTTACATATGAACCATCTTCTGTGCTTCTAAGATTTGTATTAGAACTTTGAATTAAATTAGTATCTATATACTTAGTTTCACCTTTTATTACTTCATCAAAAGTAGCATCCACTTGATAAGGAGTAAATATCCATGTAGGATGACTAGCTTTTAATTTAGCTATTTTTTTAGCATAGCTTTCATCAAAACCTATATTTATTATTTCATTTACTAAATCATCAGTAACAGTATACTCTTCTTTTTTTACTAATTCTTTTCCATCTTTTTCTTTTAATACATAACCATCATACCAAAAACCAGTATACTGTAACCTTATTTTATAAAAATTTCCTTCTTCTCCAATTATTTCAAACATTTCAGGATATGATATTGAAATTTTTCCATTAGTATCACTCTTTACATAATCACAATCAGTTGATGCACAAACTCTAACTGCAACATTTGTCGTATTAGGATTAATACTTCCTCGTAAATAAGTAGTATCTGCTTGAACATTTAAACATGATAAAAATATAACTAAAATAATTACTTTAACATATTTAAGCATCTAACCACCTACACTTCTTCATAATTATAACAAAAAAAGAGAACATATTCTCTATATTCTCTTACCATTTAACACTTAATATACAATTTTATATTATTTTGCTTTAGATACTTCAAGTATTTTTTGATGAATATCTGGATCAGCATCTTCAATTGCGTTAATTGCATATTCTAATGATTCTTTATATTTTCCATTTAAGAATGCATCTTCTGCTTTTTTTAATCCATTATCAATTCTATTAGTCGTACGATATCTATTTCCATAAACAATTGTATTTTCAGCTAAACGCGCATTTTTAATAGTATCACTAGTAGTTTTATATAATTTTAATACTAAATCTCTAGCTGTATCTACTCTCATATTTAATACTCTTATAGATATAGGTCTTTTATTAAGCTCATCAATCATAATATCCAAAGCATCATTTGCTTCTGATACTTCAACATAATAATTTTTAGGTATAATTGGAAGTTTATAACTTTTAATCTTTTCTTTACTTTCTTTTAATATTCTTCTTATTTCATCTAATTGTTCTCTTGCTCTTAATTCATCATCTTTTAAACTACTAAGTTTTTTAATTGTTTCTTCCAATTTTTCTTCATCTTTTACTAATTTACTACTTAATATTTCTAATTCTTTATTTAATTTAGAATAAGGAAATGATTTTGAACGATAATTCTCTACTATTATTTCATAATCATTTTGAATTCCCTTGACACTTAAATTAAGTTCATCTATTATTTTTAAATCATCATCCGTTAAATCATAACTATATTTAATATCTTCAAGTTTTGAACTTAAACTCTTAATAATTGTAAGTAACTTCTTACATTTAATTGCAATCTTTCTAGCAAGTTCTTCATAACTTCTTTTAGATGATTTTTCATTATCAAAATCATTATATAATTCTTCAAAATAATTAAGAATTGTTTTAAGTTCAATAACTGAATCAGTTAAATTTAATACATTTAATCTATCAAATACATCCGCAATTTTCTTTTCAGCTTCGCTAATATTATACTCAATGTTTAAATAATCCAATACATAACCATCATTAGTCATTTTCTTATAGATGTTTTTTATTTCTTCTATTTTAGATGGTATTAATTTTTTCCCCATCATAATAATAGCTGGAGCTTCATCAACAACTATTTTAATATTTCCAATAGTATCTCCCAAAGCTTTTACAATTTTAGGTGCTTCACTATAATCATTATTTTCCATTGCTACTTCAAAAGCATTTAATAATTTATCAATATTTTCAAATTGTAATTCCAAAGGAACTTTTATTATTTTATAATCATCAGGATTATTATTATACTTTAGATAAATATCACGATATTCTCTCTTTAAATTAGTTACTATCTCTCTATTTTTACTTTCAGATAAAGATATTTCTTTAATTTCATTAAGTAGAAATTCACTTTTGGCTTTAACATAATATATTTCAAGTTCTAATTTTGCAATTGCTTCATTTATATCTTTATACTTTTTAGTTTTAATTAATCCTTCTAAATCATTTAATTTAGTATTTAATTCTGGAATATCAGTATCTTTTATTTTGTTATAACGTTCTTTCCATAATTCATATCTTTTTTCTAAATCTTTATTATTAATAAGAGATGCTACTTTATTAAGTTCAGTTAATATATTAGCTGATAGTATTAAATTTTTATCACGTTCTAATAATAAAAGCATAGCATCATATTTCTTCTTATTATGTTTATTTATAAGCACCAAAACAAGTACAATTAAAACAATTGCAATTAAAGCATAAACTATACCTAAAATTATATATGTTTTATCGCTCATTTAAATACCTTCTTCTATAATATAATAACATAAAATAGACAAGAAAAAAACTAGTTTTTAAAACTAGCAAAGTTAAAAATTATCATTCATTAATAAATCAATAATATATATATATGTTTAATCCCATTTTTAGAAAAAGCTTTCTTATCTAAAGATATTATGTACTTTTCATATGAATCATCTATTTCATCAATTATTTGTGTCAATATTACTGATTTACCACTACGCCTCATCCCATATATAATTTTAATTAATAATGTTTCTTCGTAAATGCCTCTTATTTTTGACAATTAGAACAATAATATGTACTTCTACCACCAACTTTGATATTTAAGATAGTATTTCCACATATTTTACAAGGCATACCTTCTTTTTTATGAACCATTAAATAATCTTGATAATGACCAGTAACACCTAAACTAGATGTATAACTTTTAATAGTAGTTCCACCATACTTAATAGCTTCATTTAATATTTTAACTGAATTATCAATAATACTTTGACACTCTTCAAAAGAAATATCTTCTCCTTTTTTTAAAGGATTAATTTTTGATGCAAATAATACTTCATTAACATATATATTCCCAAGTCCAGCCATAATGTTTTGATCTAAAAGAAGCTCTTTAATGGGTAACTTACTCTTTAAATTATCTTTTAATAATTCTTTAGTTAATTTTTTATCAAAAGGTTCTAAGCC
>CACZRB010000052.1 GCA_902783555.1 uncultured Erysipelotrichaceae bacterium | reverse complement strand
TATAACAATACCATCAATATCATATGGTAGTTCAAATCGATGCTCAGTCCAATAATTAATGTAATCTAATATTTCACTTATATTATGAACTAATTTAATATTAGGGTTTACTGTTAATCCTAACTCCTTCATATGATTAAGTGTTTCATAGTGCGTTAATTTATCAGTTGCAGGTACGTGATAGAAGAAGGCATCAAGGCCACGCTTTTTAGCGATATTAGAATCTAATTGTCTAATAGATCCAGCAGCTGCATTTCTAGGATTTTGAAATAAAGGTTCACCATTTTTTTCTCTTTCTTCATTTAGTTTGTTAAACGATGCTAGTGGCATATATATTTCTCCACGTACTTCGATAGTTTCTGGATTATTTAGTCTCATTGGAATGCTTTTAATAGTTTTAACATTATGAGTGATATCTTCGCCAACTGTTCCGTTGCCTCTAGTAGCAGCACTTTTAAATATTCCATTTTCATACTGAATAGATACAGCAAGACCATCTATTTTAAGTTCACATACATAATTAGGATTGGGAAATTCTTTTCTAATTCTTTCATCAAAAGCGACTATTTCTGATTCATTAAAAACATCAGCAATAGAAAACATTGGTACTTTGTGAGTTACTTTTTGAAACTCACTAATGACTTCCCCACCTATTTTTTCAGATGGTGAGTCTGGTCTTTTTATTTCTGGATATTTATTCTCTATATCTAAAAGTTCACTCATTAAATTATCATATTCTCTATCAGTTAGAGTTGGATTATCTAGTGTGTAATACTCATAATTTGCTTGTTCTATTAATTTTATTAATTCATCATAACGTTCTTTCATTAATTGTTCACCTTCTTTTAATATTATACAAAAAATAAAAAGATTTATAAAGAAATTACTCTTCAAAATCTTTTTTATTATCTTTAAAGAAATTGTAATAAATTCTAACATTTTCTAGTTCATGCCACTTTTTAGTTTTAACAGGTACTTCATCCAAATCATAAATTAGTGCTTCATTTAGATTTAATAAAAATGGACTATGAGTAGATATAATAAATTGACAATTATAAAATCTTACAGAATCTTCAATAAATTGCTTTAATTTAAGCTGATTTTCGGCAGATAAACTATTTTCCGGTTCATCTAAAATGTATATACCGTTTTCTTTGATATCTTGTTCCCAAAACATAAGAGCAGACTCTCCATTAGATTGCTCAATTATATTATTGTTCATAAGTCTACCTCTAATATATGCTGACATAGTTTTATGTTTGGCATCATAAGAGTCTTTAATTAGTTCATGATCAATTATTCCAAAATTATCAGTATTATATTTTCTTTCTAGCCATTCTTTAGATAAAGTATTTTTCCTTCTATTGACATTTGCATTTATGGCCCTAATGTCTAATAAATAATCAAATATATCATCACTTGAAATGAATTTTATTTCTTCTGGTTCTTCATAAGACATATCATAATTACAATATTTTACATAATTATCAAAAAAAGTTCCTTTTTCAATTTGTGTTTTCCTTGAAGAATTAATTTTATTACCAATTATATTAAGTAAAGTTGTTTTACCTGACCCATTTCCTCCATAAAAAATAGTTATTGGTTCAAAACGAATATCTACAAACTTTTTAGGTGGAAAAATACCTAAAGGGTAATGATTATTATAAATCCTTCTATCATCAAGGCAAAACTCTTCTTGTTCTTCATTTAATAATCTAAAACTTTTTAAATAAATCATAATATCACCTTTATTCACGATATTTTCTTAATACTTTTATGATTTTTCATTAGTTTTTTAATGCCAGTTTTAAATGCAACTTCAATTAGGGAACCATCTACTTTAGTAACTGCTCCAATACCATATTGTTCATGTTCAATAACGCTTCCTTTAACGATATCGTTGTTATCTTCTGTATACATTTCTTTTTTATCAATAATTTTCAATTCTCTTTCAGCACTTTCATTTTTTTCAATTAAATTTGGATCTATTTCAGCAATAAATCTTGATGGCATATTCATATTATCTTTACCATAAAGCATTCTTCTTTTAGCATTTGTTAAGTATAATCTATCTTTAGCCCTTGTAATACCTACATAACATAGTCTTCTTTCTTCTTCTAGGTTATTTTCCATAATAGACATATTGTGTGGGAAAATTCCTTCTTCCATACCAACTAGGAATACGACTGGGAATTCTAAACCCTTAGCACTATGTAAAGTCATTAGGGTTACAGCATCTCCATCTTCAGTATGATTAGATATATCAGATATTAATGATACTTCTTCTAAAAAATCACCTAAGTTTACTGAACCAGTTCTTTCTTCAAAAGATGCAGTAATTGATTTAAATTCCATTAAAAATTCTAATCTTGCTTCATCTTCTAAAGATTTACTAGATTCAAGTTCTCTTTTCATACCAGTTTTCTCTAATACTTCATCTATTAATTCTGTTAAAGATAAACTATCACTTCTTTTTATTAAATCTTCAATTAAAGATTTAAACTCTAATTCTTTTCTAGATTCTAAAGCATCAAACATTGAAATATTTTGTTCTATACTTCTTTGTTCAATATCTTTGATAGCAGTTTCACCAATACCTCTTTTAGGTACATTTATAATTCTTCTTAAACTTACTTCATCATGGGGATTATATATTAATCTTAAATAACTAATAAGGTCTTTAATTTCTTTACGGTTATAGAAATAATAACTACCAAATACTTTATAAGGCATTCCTTTAGACATAAATACTTCTTCAATAGCACGACTTTGTCCATTAGTACGATAAAGAATTGCAAAATCTTTATAATCATAACCTTTAGTTATTAAATCATTTATTTCATCAATGACAAGAGCTATTTCGTGTTTTTCATCATAGCTACGTAAATATTTGATTTTTACGCCTTCTCCTTTATCTGAGTATAGTTTTAAATCCTTTCTTTCTTTATTATGTTTAATTACTTCATTAGCAGCTTTAAGAATCGTATTAGTACTACGATAATTGTGTTCCAGTTTAATAACTTTACAGTTTTTAAAATCAGTTTCAAAATTAATAATATTACGATAATCAGCTTGTCTAAAAGCATAAATACTTTGATTCATATCTCCAACTACAAATATATTTTTATATTTATTTGCTAAAAGAACTGATAATTTATATTGAACGGGATTGGTATCCTGGTATTCATCAATTAATATATATTTATATTTATCCTGATAATGTTCTAAAATTTCTGGATATTTTTCAAAAAGCCTAACTGGTAATAGTAGTAAATCATCAAAATCTACTGAACTACTATCTAATAACTTTTTGTTATATTTATGATAAACTTGGGCTACTACTTTATCCATTGGAGTATTAAATAATCTTTCAAGTTCAATATCTGATAACATTTGGTTTTTAATAAAACTTATACGATTACGTATATAAGAAGGGCTATATTGTTTAGGATCTAAATTCATATCTTTAAGTATTTTTTTAATAATAACGCCTGAATCATCACTATCAATAATAGTAAAGTTTGATGTTAAATTTAAATAAGTACTATTTTCTCTAATAATTCGAAGGCCTAGAGAATGAAAAGTTCCAATAAAGCTTTTAGGGTCTTGAACTAATAGATTTACTCTATCTCTCATTTCTTTAGCTGCTTTATTGGTGAATGTAATTGCTAAAATGTTATAGTCAGGAATTCCTTGTTCAATTAAGTAAGAAATTCTATTTGTTAAAACTTTGGTTTTACCTGAGCCAGCACCTGCCATTACTAATACTGGGCCATCTATTTGCTTTACAGCTTCTATTTGCTCTTTATTTAAATTATCTAATATGTTCATAACTGCCTACTTTCTATCTGTAAAAATATTATATCAAATATTAAAATTTTGTTAAAGAAAAAATCAAACGATTGTACTTATTTTCATAATAAAAAGAATAGGTGCCTATTCTTTTTATTATTTATGAATTACTTTAACAAATTTAAAGTTTTCAACATTTATGCTTGAGAATTTTTCAGTAACTTCTTCGCTTTTTGAATCTAACATAGTTACTTTAAATTTACCAAAAGTTTTAGCCTCTAATTTTGGATAATTCTTTGTAAAATCATTATAATCTTTTTCAAAGAAATGTTTTACAAGTGTTAATAGGTTATTATAAGCATTATCGCTAAATCCATTTCTTTCTGCTAATATAAAATCATCATATTTTTCATCAGAATAGGAAACGTAATAAATATAATTACCCTTTACTCCATATCCTGAGCCATTTCCTTCAGGCTTATCTCCATAAATTTCTAAATCACTTTCTTTTATATTCATTTCATTAAGTAATGACATATCAAATTTACCAGTAGCATAAATAGAATATGTTAATTTATTATCAGTTTCTTTAAATTTTACATATTTACTTTCTAAGTTGTCTGCAGTAACACCATTAATATATGCACTCATCATTTCAGTATCCATACCATAATTATTAGCAATTGCATCAGCTAGTTCTAATAAAAGTACTGCACCATACATATCATCTTTATTAACTTCTAATGTTAAATAATCACCATCTAATTTAAAGTCATAAGTATTATCAATAGTATCATTTTTAATTGATATACTTAAAACATTTCCTTTAATATTTTCCGTAATAGTACTATACTCTTTATATGATTTATAGCTTTCAGAAACAATTAATTTTTCATATATAGCTTTAAGCGTTTTATTTTCTTTATTACATCCAGTTAAACTAAATACAATAATAGTTAAAAATAAACTTATAAGAATCTTTTTCTTCATTTTTTCACCACCTTTCCTATTTGACACTTTTAGTATATCATAAAATAATAAAAAACTAGGCTATTTAAACCTAATTTATAAATATTTATTAATATCTTTAATATGTCCTTTAGCATATAATTTATATAGCATTTTATCATAATTATGTGCTTCTTCAATAAATGTTTGTTCTTTAATATTATTCTTATTAATATAAATATTAGTATATTTGGCATTACTCTGACTAATTATTTCACTTTGAGAAAGTCTTTTAATAATATTTTTATAGCTTACTTTATAAATACTACTAAATATTTCTATTTCTTTAAAATCTATCGTAGTACGATATTTACCAAATTCATTTATTAAAGCTTGTTTTGGTATTAAAAGACTTTCAGCAAATCTAGTTGTTATAGCATCTTTATTCATATTAGCAACTATTAATAATTCTCCTAAGTATTTAGCGATACTAAATCTTTGATCGTACCCATTTCCTTCTTCAGGAACAATAATGATTGGAACATTGTTAATATTTTCATAAAATCCTACAAAGTGTTTAGTAACTTCATCTTTAGGAATAGTCATAATTATCATACCATTACTTTCAAGTAAATATATTAAATTTGGAATTGGGGCGTCTATTGGAATAGTAAAGAATATTCTTAATTTAGTTGCTAAACTTTCTCCTTCTTCTAAACTATTAATTATATGGACACCAAACTTATTTTGTAATTTTATTTCTGATAACTCTAAAAGTTCAAAATAATTGTCAATTTTTTTTCTGATGATAGATTTAATTTTTTCTTGAATAATGGTAGATGTTCGTGGCATACACTTAAAATTTTTATATTTAATCTCATTTGTTTTACCAGTATCTAATATATCATCAATTGTTGTATGATAAATATTTGAAAATTGTGTTAATCTTTCTAAATTTGGCGTAGTTTTTCCTTTTTCATATTTTAATAAAGCTGGAGCTGAAATATTTAGCATTTTTCCGGCCTCTGCCAAAGATAGATTATTCTTAAGTCTTAGTCTTTTTAAATTTCCACTAATTGTTTTTTCCATCATATCACCCGTTAATATTTTTCTAATTAAATTCTAACATATTAACTAATAAATGTAAAGATAAAAACGATCATATGATAGATCGTTTTATTCAAAAATACCAAGTCCATTTTGTTCTAAGAATTCAATAAACTTATTTTTAAAATCATTTAATTCTTCACTTGTTAAAGTTTTTTCTAATGATCCTACGGTATACCTAATAGTTACTTTCTTAGTATCACCATCTAAATAAATATCTATAAGTTCTCTCTTCATAATTATTGGACTTTCAAATTTATTTAATATTTCTTCTAAGTTTTTATAGAAAGAGCCTCTTTTTGTTATTATTGTATAATCTAAGGTAGTTTGAGGATATTTACTTATTTCTTTAAAAGTGTAAGCATTTTGTTCTAACATACAATATTTATCAAAGTCTATATCAGCACATATAAATGATTTCTTTTTATTAATTGCAGCACTTACTTTTCTATTAAATACTGTAATATAACCTATTAATTTATCATTTGCTAATATTCCTAATGATAATTCATTATTATAATATTCTTCTTTTTCATCTAATAAAACATACTGAACATCAATATTTTTTAAGGATTTAAATAAACTATAAACATATTCCTTTATTTGATAATAACCTATTTTTAAATTATCAGTATTTCTTACTAGCATTATACTTAAATGTCTTTTAGCATCTTCTTTAACTATAGTTCCTATTTCAAATATGCCAAATTCATCATAATTATTTATATTTACTGATGCTGCTTCTAACATACTTAAATTTAAATCATTTCTTAGCGTATTGTCTTCAGTTTTACCTAATAATTTAACATTATCAACTATTATATTTAGTTTCTTTAAAAATTGAGATTTATTCCATAAATAAGTATTAACTTCATGTAAATTAAATTTATTAGCTAAATAATCTTTTACTTCGTATTCAGTATCATAAACTATTTCATTATTACCAAATGTCATATCCATTTTAAGAGGTACATGTGTAAAGTTTTCATATCCATACATACGTGATACTTCTTCAATAATATCTGCAGGAATTGATACATCTTTAGTTGAACGATATGTTGGTACTACTATACTAAACTTTTTAGATAAGTTTTTTACTTTAAAACCTAGAGAAGTTAATATATGCATAACAGTTTTATCATCAATTTCAAATCCCATATATTTATATAAATATTCCTTATTTAATTCAATATTATTTTCTCCTTGAATAGTTGGATATATATCCGTAATAGCAGATGCAAATGACATATTTGGATTTTCATCTTTTAAGAGTTTAATAAATCTATTAGCAGCTATTATAGCCATATTTGGATCTAAACTTTTTTCATATCTAGCACTTGCTTCGGTACGAAGGCCTAATCTAATAGCAGTTTTTCTAATAGTGGATGCTTCAAAACAAGCAGATTCTAAAACAATTGAATTAGTATCTTCTACTATTTCAGAATCTAATCCACCCATTACTCCAGCAATAGCAAAATATTTACCACCATTTTTAATCATTAAATCTTCATTAGTTAGTTTTCTTTCGGTTCCATCCAATGTTGTGTATGAATCACCATTATTTGCAAAACCGACTTCTATATCTTTTACTATTCTTGAATCAAAAGCATGCATTGGCTGACCTAATTCTAGCATTACATAGTTAGTTAAATCTACTAAAAGATTAATGCTTCGCATTCCAGCATAATATAAGAATATTTGCATCCATAGTGGAGTTTTATTATTATTAATGTTATCTAATTTAGTTCCGACATATCGAAAGCAACTTTCGGGATTATTAATTTTTATTTTTAATTTCTTTTTTTCAGGAACTTCAGTGTTTAGGTCTAATGGTAATAGTTCATTTCCAGTAATTGCTGCTATTTCACGAGCTATTCCGTAATGACCCCAAAGATCTGGTCTATGAGTTAATGATTTATTATCAATTTCAACTATTATATCTTCAATAGGAAATAGTTTTTTAATATCAACACCAATTGGAGTATCTTCAGGTAGTTCAATAATTCCAGTGTGGTCATCACTTATTCCAAGTTCTTTTCCGCTGCACATCATACCATGAGAATCTACTCCAACTAAAGGTCTTACGCCTATTTCAATGTCATCTATATGGCCTCCTACTTTAATACATGCTCCAATTAATCCTACACGTACATTTGGTGCTCCACAAACTATTTGTAATTGTTCATCTCCTGTATCAACTTTTAAAATATGTAATTTTTTTGATTTAGGATGCTCTTCTACTTCTAGAATACGAGCTGTTACTACATTATCAAATTGATTACCTTTTAAATATACTCCTTCTACTTCTGCTGTTCTAATGGTAAATTTATCCCATACAGATACAAAATCAATTTTATCACTATTTTTTATATGTTTTTTTAATATATTACATGATATTAACATATTTTCACCTACCTAACATTAAAATCTTCTAGATATCTTAAATCTCCACTATTTAAAACCCTGATATCATTTATTTTATATTTCATCATAGCTAAACGAGTTAACCCTAGACCAAATGCAAATCCAGAATATTTAGTACTATCAATACCGCCTTCTTCTAAAACCCTAGGATGAATCATACCACATGGACATAATTCAATCCAACCAGATCCTTTACAGGTAGGGCATCCTACTCCATCACATATTGTACATGAACAATCAAGTTCAAATCCTGGTTCAGTAAATGGGAAAAAGCCTGGTCTTAAACGTACTTTTATATCTTTTTTAAATACTTCTTTAAGCATTCCTTCCATAGTATATATTAGATTACTAATGGAAATATTTTTGTCAATAACCATACCTTCTAATTGGAAAAAAGTATTTTCATGAGAAGCATCTAAGTCTTCGTTTCTAAAACATCTGCCTGGCACACAGACTTTTAATGGAGCTCCATATTTACGCATTGCACGATTTTGAACGCTACTTGTTTGAGTACGAAGTAGCATACCATTATCAAGCCAATATGTATCTTGCATGTCTCTTGCTGGATGAGTTTTTGGAATATTTAATGCTTCAAAATTATAATATTCACTATCCATTTCTGGTCCAGACATTATCATAAATCCCATTGTTTTTAATATATTAGTTACTTCTCTTCCAACAATAGTAACTGGATGAAGAGAGCCATGTGTATTACTACAAGGAAGGGTTGGGTCAAATTTTAGTTTTTCATTTGAGTTTTCTGCTTCTTCTAGTTTATCACTAAATAATGTTTCAAATTCAGTTTTAATCATATTAAATAATGGTCCAAATAATTTTTTATCATCATTACTCATAAATTTAATTTGAGCCATATATTCAGCAAGTTCACTTTTCTTTCCTAAATATTTTGATTTAATGTTTAAATAATCTGCTTCTGTTTTTATGCTTTTGGCATCTTCAGCTGCTCTTGCAACTAAGTCTTTTAATTTTTCTTGCATATTTATCCTTCTTTCCATTAAAAAAAATCATAAACATAAGGGTGCTT
Source organism: uncultured Erysipelotrichaceae bacterium (assembly GCA_902783555.1). Classification (GTDB taxonomy): domain Bacteria; phylum Bacillota_I; class Bacilli_A; order RF39; family UBA660; genus CAG-533. The sequence continues at coordinate 17,229 of CACZRB010000052.1, read as the reverse complement.
ATAGCACGGTACCACCTTATTTCATGATTTTCATGCACTTTAATTCTTTAACGCAGAAATACGTTTAATGCTCCAATAGTGAAATTCATTATATAATTAATTTATAAATACTTGCAGCCTATGATATTTATTCTCTTTAAAATACTTATATAACTACTTAGTTATTTTCTTCGCATTACAAGATTGATTTTATCATTAAATATTAATCAAGTCAATTGGTTTTATGAGAAATACTATTTAGTCAGCTTGGTTATACAATAGATATATACAAATGTCAAACCCATGTATATTGTATTATTTAAAACATAATGGTAAAATATAAAACGAAAAGAACGGAAGACCCCCAAGTGGCCGACCTTCATCTTTTCAGTTGATTGTCGGCACAACTTCGGTTGTGCCATTTTTTTAATATTTAAATAATATTGCTACTATTATAAATAAAAGTGTTACTATGATTAAATAAAGAATTCTTTTCTCTACTCTCATATTACCACCATCCTTTCAGAAATAATCTAAAGATACTTTCGAAAAGATGAATACTTCGGCGCACAAACTTCCGCTCCTAATTAATCATAAATTATTAACTATAAAATGTCAATTAAAAATGCAAGCAAAGTCTTTATTTATCTAGGATTGCTTGCAGTTTTTTATTATTTGTAAATTTAATTTTTGCAATATTCAAATTTATATATTTACTTAGCTAGTTATGATATATGGACTTGCTGCTGTTCCATTTCCTCCTGATATAGTTGTTAATGCTTTTAACGCGATGGCTGGTCTTACTCCATTTTTTTCATCAGTTATTTCAGAGACTAAACCTCCATCTATTTTTACTGCTACCATTCTTGCATTTATTGATTTATATGGAGTCATTGTCCACCATTTGGCTTTAATATTATCAGAATTTAAATAATCATGAAGGAAACTTAAATTACCAGAATTTAAGACATTAAAACCAAATTTAGATCCAGCAAAGACTACTTCATCAGCAGTTAATAATCCGATTGGATATCCATTTAAGGCACCATTACCATATTCAGTATCACTTGAAGTAAATTTAGATAATTTACCTCCTAAATTATCTGTTGGACATATTAAGGTAGGATTTGCTGTTTCACTGGTTCCTAATCTTGTTAGTGCACTATAGTCAGTATCATTTTTTCCTATTCCACTTTTACCTGGTTTTGCATCATTAAAGCTTTTATCATTACACCAAATTACATCTTCTAAATAATTTGAATAAGTGCTTAAATTATTGTTATACCATGTTTTTAAATTAGTAAGTATTGTACTATCTGTAGTGTTTGCATGTACAGAAGCTATTGTTTTACCATCTGGGTCTCCATACATGTATCCAATATATGCATTATTCTTTTTTTCATTATTAAAAACAGTTTTGGTAGCATTATCTATTACAGTTTCACCACTTTCTCCTTCAGATAAAGTTATAATATCAGCAAATGCTGCATTCCTAGTTGTAGTAGTACAATCGGTAGTAGTATTATTTTCTAATGTTAATTTAATTGCTCCGTTTCCTAATACTCTTACTATTCTCCAGCACATTCCAGCAAATGAAACGTAATTATTTTGTACATTTCCTCTAAAATATAGTGAGTAGCCATAATCATCTGTTGTTCTTGCTAATAATGCCTCAGAATCAGTAGATACATCATGCCCAGGGGTTGTTAGAGGAGTTTGAATATTATTTGATGAATCATTTCTTAAAGCATAAAGAAGTGTTGTATCGCCAGCATCATACCAATGATCTGGCACGTTAGGGTCTAGTACTTTAGTAGTAAAATTAGCTCTACATACTGTTTCACTTTTAGTAAAATTATTTATAGTAATTAACCATTTATCGGTATCCCAACTTGCAGTTCCACTAGCGTTATTATTACATTCTATTGATACATCATAATCTTTAGTGCTTGGCAAGTTATCACTTTTTACTTCATCAATAAATGTTAAAATAGTTAAATCTTCTTCTGAATATTCACTATTGATTTGATTTTTTAATGCTAATGCATTATAACTAAATCCAGCATTAATTCCTAATTTTATATAATAAGTTGTTTCTGTGTCATTAGTAACTACTAATCTAATTATTTTAGTACCAGATTTATTTATAGTTCCATTAACATTATCTTTAGTTTTTGATGAATATTCTACTTTTAAGTTTTCTGGTTTTGAAGTAGTTGAACTACAATTAATATTTGTGCATACTTCATATGTTAATTCATATTTAGTATCTATATTATTACTATTTATTAATATAACATTCTTTTTATTAATGTTATTCGCTGTAGCTTCAATAATATATGTTTCTTCACCGTCTATTAGGGTTTGATATGTTAGATTGCCAGCTTTAATATTAGCCACATTTTTATTTGAACTAGAAGTAAAAGCACTAAATGTTATGTTTAATACTAAACAAAATAATGTGATAATGCACATTATTCCAACATATTTGAATCTTTTATTAGATTTTAGAATATCTATTATATATGACATGTTTACACCGCCTATAGTACTATAAAATTATACCATAATTAAATTAGGATTTAAACACCTAAAGCATACAAAAATCAGACAAATTGTCTGATTTTGTTGTTTATCTTTTATTAGCAAATAATAATCATTAATACTATTATTACAGCAAACATTAAAACTACGTATTTCCAAATATATTTCATCCATTCTTTGTATGAAATACCTAAGTAAGATAATCCCATTAAAAGAATTGCTGATGCTGGACTGAACATACTTGCTAAGCCAAATGTTGATTGAAGCATAAATGCAATTTGTGAATAGAAATCTGGATGTACATTGCCTAAATATAATCCAATTAAGCTTGCTGTATATTGATATTCTACTGTAAATAATGAAGTGAATAATCCAGCAACAGGAGAAATTACAAGTACTAATTTTTCACTAGCATTTTTAAATAATCCTAAGAACCAATCTACAATTGTAGGAAGTACTGGGAACATAACGCTAAATTCTAATACTACGTAGCAAAGTAATAAAATAATTACTATTTTACCAACTTTTTTAAATCCTTCACCAAATGATTCAATTACTTCATTCATTGACATTTTATCAATTAACTTAATTACTAAAATTGAAACAAGCATTACAATTTGTACTCCAAATATATCCCATTGTCCAAATGCAGTTACATTTCCAAGAATATATTTAAATATTGGTGAGCCAAACACTTCTGCACCAGTTATAGCTTCTAAAGCATTTGTAGTCCATTTTGTGTTAAATGCTTCTGTCCATGGTAAGTAAGCAAGTAGGGTTATAATTGCAAATAGACCAAATACTATTGCAATTGATAAGGCTCCACTTTTGCTATTTGCATTAGTTTCAGTACTTGCAAATAAGTCAGTAATCATTTCACTATTTCCTTTACGAGCTTTTTTCATGTGTAAAACTGTAAATACATTAAATGCAATGTAACTTACTGCAAACATTACTAATCTAACCCATAATAAAGTACTATAAGTTATTTCATGGTATTGACTAAAATAATTGATAGACATTCCTACTACTTTAGTACTATATACAGAACCTAAAACACCAACTAGGATAGCCCCAAATGTTGTTACAAATCCAGTAATTTTATCAAGTTTCATTTTATTCATAATTGTAATAATAAATGGAACAATTGATAATACTACAAAATATTCATTTGTAACAGCAGATATAGCTGCTATTAAGAATGATACAACAAGTGTAAATAAGATTTCCTTTCCATTAAATTTTTTTGCAATTGAATTAGTTAAATTTTGATATCCTTTAGTTTTAGATAATACTTGATAAAATGCACCTAATACAAATAAAAATGTAACTAGTACTGTAAAATAATACATACCAAGTAATCCATAAGTAAAGAAATCAAAAATGCCTACACGAGTAATTTCAGTAACAGTTATTCCTGAACCTTGAAATGTACCTTGTGGTACAACCCATGTTAATAATACAGATATTAAAACCATAATACCAGCAACTTTAACTAAGCCATGCTTTTTCTCATTTTCCTTCATATTAACCTCCTCTATTACATTATAACATAATTTTAAAAATTCAATAGTTTTTTTGCATCTTTTCAAAAAAAAAGAGATTTTTAAATTGTTCTCTTATTATTTATTAATTTTTAGATTTCATGGTTGGGAATAAAATTACGTCTCTAATGCTTGCACTTTCTGTAAAGAACATTACTAGTCTATCTATTCCGTATCCAATTCCACCAGCTGGTGGCATACCATATTCTAAAGCTTCTACAAAGTCCATATCTATATCATTAGCTTCGTCATTGCCTAATTCTCTTTCTTTTAATTGATCTTCAAATCTTGCTAATTGATCTATTGGATCATTTAATTCTGTATAAGCATTAGCAAATTCTTTACCACCAATAAATAATTCAAATCTATCTACAAAACGAGGATCAGATGGATTTCTTTTAGTTAGTGGGGAAATTTCAACTGGATGACCATATAAGAATGTAGGCTCTATTAAGGTCTCTTCTACATATTTTTCGAAAAATAAATTAATTATATGCCCAACTGATTTTTGATGCTCTTCAACTACTATTTCGTGCTCTTCACAAAGTTTAAGAGCTTCTTCTAATGTTATTTCTTTTTTAAAGTCTATTCCTGTTTTTTCCTTTATTGCATCTGTCATACTTATTCTTTTCCATGGACCTTCAAGATTAATCTCATTTTCATTCCATCTGTATGTATATTTTCCAAAAACTTCTTTAGCTATAGTCTTATACATATTTTCAGTCATTTCCATCATACCTTCTAAATTAGAGTATGCAAGATATGCTTCCATTAAAGTAAATTCAGGATTATGCATTGGATCCATTCCTTCATTACGGAAAGTTTTACCTATTTCATAAACTGCTTCCATACCTCCTACTAATAGTCTTTTTAAAGGAAGTTCTAAAGCAATACGTAAATACATATCCATATCTTGGGTATTATGATGAGTAACAAATGGTCTTGCTGATGCACCAGTAAGTAATGTATTTAAAATTGGTGTTTCAACTTCAGTGAATCCTTGATTATCCATAAAATTTTGAATGCATCTTATAATCTTAGGTCTAGTAAATGCAACTTTTTTAGATTCTTCGTTCATGATTAAATCTACATAACGTCTTCTATATCTTTCTTCTACATCTGTTAAGCCATGAAACTTTTCTGGAAGTGGTCTTAGTGCTTTAACTAGATGAGTATATTTTAAGCATTTTAAAGTAACTTCACCGGTCTGGGTTTTCATTACTTTACCTTCTACGCCTACTATATCTCCAATATCAGCAGTTTTAAATAAAGTATAAGCTTCTTCTCCAATATCATTTATTGATATATATATTTGTATTTTACCTGTTTTATCTTGAATACTAAAGAATGATGCCTTTCCCATTTTACGGATAAACATTATTCTACCTGCAACTTTATAAATATCATTAATGTTTTCAAAATCATCATGAGGAATGTCTGCATACTTTTCTTTAATATCTGCAGCATATCCTGTTCGGTCATATCTTTGGCCAAATGGGTCTAATCCCATGTTTTTTAAATTATTAGCTTTTTCTCTTCTTACTAATTCCTGGTCAGTAAATTCACGCATAATATTCACTTCTTTCTAGTTTTTAGTATACTTAAAATCATTAAAAAAAGCAACTAGAAGCGCTTTTGATTTATATACTTTTGTTTAGGCTCGATTTGTTTTATTTGTTTACCGCAATAAACATCTTCATTTTCTTTCATACATCTTATTTCATTAGCAAATTCTCCACTAGCTACTATTCTCATCATTATTGGTTTAATATCACTATTATCTCGAACTTTATCTGGCATTGTTCCTGCAGGGATATTATTGTTATAGAAGTCGCAATCCTTCATATTTTGATAATTTATAGAACTAAAATAATAACATTTACGATATTTATCACAAGTATATACTATTGATCTATCTCTAATATTACCAATATATTCTAATTTTTCTTTTTTAATAAAGTCTATTCTTGCTTGAGGAGATATTTCAACTAGACCTTCGTACTCAATTAAAACTGCCATATTTCGACCAAAACGTAATGTTGCCATATTAGTTCCGTTACTAAATACTGCTTTGTATGATCTATCTACGTATCTTATACTCTTTTCAATTGGTACATATCCATAAAATTTTAAGTATGCTAGTATAGTTTTAGATGTGTCTTCGTCAATTGGGTTATCATAAGTACGAAAATATTCTTGCATTGAAGATTTATACTTTGACATATTTTTACCTTCTTCCTTTTTTTACTATTAAATTACAATTTAACTTTAGAATATCAATTCGATTTTTTAGTGATAGTATTTTATTAAAATCAGTATCATTATCACTAAAATCGAAAATATCATCTGGTTCTAAATCTTCAGGTATTATTAAATCACGATATGCATTAATTTTAATTTTACTAGAAGAATTATAATTAAAGAAAATTGAAGTATTAAAATTATCATATGTTTGAATAATCATTTTTCCTAATCTAGTAAATATAAAATCGGTTCTTTCTTTATTAGTAAAATCGGTAGTTGAATTATTTTCAATTAGTGATAGTCCAGTTGTTTGATAATCGTAGCATATATATGCATCTTTTGAATTGTTATCAGTAATATTTATTATTAGTTTGGTTTTATATGTATATATTTCATTAAAATTAGAATAGCCAAAATACGCTATATATTTAGATAGTAAATCAATTTCTTGCTCAGATATTTTTAAATTATAGTTATTCATTATATAGTAAATAACACTTTTAGATTCTAATTCTTTATTATGAAGTATTTTCCCCTTTGACATTTTAATCACCACTAGTTTTTTTATTATACTTATTTAAATAAATTAGTCAATAATAAATGTATATATTTCTTTCTTTTCAATATAATTTATTGAGGTATTTATATGAATGGTGTATATTTTCCAAGTGGTGTTTATCCAAATGAGAATAATTTAAATAGTATTAATAATTTAGATGATAAAGAGGATAATTGTTTTCAAAGTATTATTGATGTTTTAAATAATAATAAAAAGAAAAAAGCTACAATTTATTGTGCTTTTCCAAATAATAGTAATAAATCTTTTGAAGGAATAATAGAGGATATTCATAATAATATGATAATTATAAATGAACCTGTTAGTGGTAAATGGGTTATTATAATGATGAAGTATTTAAATTATATTGAGTTTGAAGAAGAATTAGATATAAGTCAATAAATTTGGCAGTTCTTTTTCTAATGTTGTTATATTACCATGACCTGGATAAATTATAGTATCTTTATCTAGGGTTATTATTTTGCGAATACTTGCTTGCATTTTAGAAAAGTCACCAGTCGGTAAATCAGTACGACCAATTGTTCCTTCAAAGATAAAATCTCCACAAAAAAGGTGATTATCAAATAAAACACTTATTAAATCACTTTTATGCCCTGGAGTTGGTATCATTGTAAATTTAAATATATCAATATTATTATTTCCTTCTTTTAAATTGTTAATATCATAGACTTTTGTATGATATTTATTAACTAATTCATCTACTGCACCAATATGATCAAAATGGTAGTGAGTTATAATAATACCAACTACCTCTCCCTTTATATTAGAATCTATTTTATTAAATTCATCTCCTGGATCTATTATTAAACATTTATTATCTTTTATTAATATATAACAATTAGTTTTTAAGAAGCCAACTTCTATTTTCTTTATTTCCATATTCATCGCTTATTATTATATCACTTTTTATGATTATTTGATATAATTATAATAGGTGGTGTATATGAATCCAGTATTTACTATTTTATTAACTATTGTAGCATTAGTAGGTATAGTTGGAATTGCTTATATTATTATTTATAATAATTTACAAGCAAATAAGATTAAAATAAATGAAGCAGAAAGTATTATTGATGAACTTTTAAGGAAGAAATATGATTTATTAAATATGATTAAAATGCTTGTATTAGAGGAAACTGGATTACCTGAAAAGACATTTGATGAGTATAAAAAAATAAAAGAGATAAATATTTCTAGTTTTGATTTTGAGCGTAAACTTACTGAATATAATAATTTAATTAATAAGATAAAAAGTGATTATGATAATTTAGGTGATGATACTAGATTTAAAAAATATTATGATGATATATATGAAATTAATGAGAAATTAGAAGCAGCTAAATCTTTTTATAATAAATATACTTCTGTATTAAATAAAATTATTAAAAAATTTCCTTCTAATATTGTGGCATTTATTCATCATATTAAAGTTCAAGCATTTTTTGATGGTAAAGATATGTTTGATGATGACATAAAAGATTTCAAATTATAAAAAAGGCTTTAAAGCCTTTTTATAGTGTTTTCATTTTTACTTTATCTTTTAATAACTTATTTATATTATTTAAAGCATTTTCATATGTTTTATTAATAACATCAATATTTAAAGCATCAAATTCTTTTTTATGAAATGCTGTATAGTTTTTAAGATGAACAATAGCGTTGTAATTTTGCTCTAAATAATCTTGAAACATGGTTAAGTACTTACTTCTAGTTTCACAAAAGTGTTTAATTATATTTTTATCTATAATATCAGATATAGTAAGCATTTGTTTAATACTTTCACTTTCTTTAATAAATAAATTAAATACAATTGTAAACCAAGTAATTTGATATTTTTCTTCTAAACTTAAAGGGAAACGATTAATGCCATTTTGAGCTATGATTATTTTAAAGAATTCATTAAAGACATTCATATCGACTTCATAGTTTTCAAATATATGTTTATTATTTTCAGTATCATGATATGTTATTACTAAATCTTTTAAATTTTTTCTTGAGCCATCCTCATTAAAAAATAGTTTTAATGATGGATATTTTTTGATTAAATTAGGATTTTTTTGGATTATCTCAGTTAGTTTAGTGACATTATATAATTCAATATCAGCTAGTTTATTATTTTCGGTATCTTTTTGATATGCTACACTTTGTTCATAAAAGGTTTTTACTGCATGATTTTTTACTTCTTTAATTTCATCTATTCTGTCAGGTGCATATTTATTTAGTATTGTAAATGCTTGAACCCAGCCAAATACATCTGCTTCTCTTTCAATCTCACGATATTTATAGTTTATTAAATATTCACTTTGTCCATTTTTAGATAAGTATTCATTTAGTATTTTAGTTTTAATTACATTAAAAGTAGTATTATTTAAAAATACATCATCTCTAAATTCATTATTTTGTCTTAAATGCTGAAGTTCATGAAATAATACCATGATTGTTTTAATATCATATGATACATTATAATCATTATATGGTTTACTAAAATCTTGATTTACTAAATTATAACTTAAAGTAATAATTTTATAGGGAAAATATCCTCTACCTAAAGCATCATATGGTTTATTGTCTAAGGGATATTTACTACATATATATAAAGGAGCATCAGAATATACATTTTGATTACAAAATTTGTGCATTAAATAATGAAGAACAAAGTTTTTAAAATATATATTATTATTTAAAGTATCTTTATTTTTAAACATTAATGTGGTTAATGATTCACACATATTTATTATATATTGGGTCTCGCTATCTACATTATTAGTTAAAAATTCAAATAAGTAGTTTAAATCTCGATTTGTTGGCATTTTTTGGGATGCAAAATTTTCAAAAATATATTTAAATTTTTGAGTTAAATAGACTATTCTACCAGAACATTTTTTTAAATCTTCATTAGTTAATAAACAATTATAATATTTAAATATTTTAGATGACACAATTGCATCTAAATTATAATTATTAATCATTTTAGGATATTTATTACGATATAGTTTTATGATATTTTCTTCTCTCTTAGTTCTTTTTTTCTTGGCTGCTATATATAAAATATAATTTTCAATTAAATCAGCTTTTATTTTATATGATGAATCAAACTCTTCAATTCCATTCATTTGATAAGTTAAGTGCATTAGGCATGATAAAATAAGACCTTCATCTTCTAATACAGTTAAAGGGTCTTTTATGCCAAAAATATGTTCAAATAATAAAGGACTTGTTAATTCATAATCTACCATAAAATCATCCATTATTATTGTACAAGATATTTTAAACTTTTAGGTATTTTTTATTTAATTTTACTTGTTTTTGACATAGAAAAAGGATAAATAAATGAATATTTAGTGTGATTATATCATTTATTAATATATAAGTACAAGTACTTTATAATTGCCAATTTATTGGTTCAATGCCATTTTTTTCTAAAAACTGATTTGTTTTAGAAAATGGGTGACTACCAAAGAAACCATATCTTGCACTAAATGGAGATGGATGAGATGATGTTAAAACTAAATGCTTAGGATTTGTAATAAATTCTTTTTTACTTTTAGCAAAATTACCCCATAATATAAATACAATAGGTTCTTCCTTTTCATTTAATAGTTTAATAATATAGTCAGTTAATCTATTCCATCCTAGTTTTTGATGACTATTAGGTTGATCCTTTACAACAGTTAATGATGAGTTTAGTAATAGTACTCCTTCTTTAGCCCATGATGTTAAATCCCCACAGTTTGGTTCTTCAATTCCTAAGTCATCATATATTTCTTTATATATGTTTTGAAGGCTTGGAGGAAGTTTAATTCCTTTTTGAACTGAAAATGATAGTCCATGAGCTTCTCCTTCTCCATGATATGGATCTTGACCTACAATAACTACTTTAACATTTTCATATGGAGTTAATTTTAAACACTCGAATATATTTTCTTTTGGAGGAAAAATAGTTCTTGTAGTATATTCTTCTTCAATGATATTCCAAAATTTAGCAAATCCTGGACTATTCCATATTACTTTTAGTTTTTCATCCCATGAGTTTCCAATCATTTATGTTCACTTCTTTCTTTAGTTAGTTTATGCATTGCTCTATAGGCAAATATTGTACAAAAACTAGTAAAAATAAATGCAACTATAAAGTTATATCTTAGTCCAATAGTTAAGGTATACCCACATATTAATGTTCCAATTGCTTTACAAAAATATCCAATCATATTACATAAATTAGAAAATGCTAATTGTTCACTATTATCAAATCTATTTATATATGGTGCATCTGTAATATGAGCATATGCAGAGGATGTTAAAATTGTAAATGCTAAACCCAGTATTATAGTATATTTATTAGGATATATAGCTGGAATTAAATAAAATATAATTCTGCCAATATATTTAATTCCTAAATTAATATTATTATTTTTAGATGTTAATTTGTAAAGAATTAAGGTTGCAATTGCAACTGCTAATATACAGAAAAATAATTTTATATTTGATGCTGTTACAGGACTATATCCTAATTCTTTAGTTAAAATAGTCATTAAGATACCTACTAAAGTATAGTATGATATATCATTAAAAATAATAAATAGTAAATAATTATTTGATATTCTATCTGTTTTTATTTTCTTAATTAATTTAAATAAAATATCATTATTTTGATTTTCTTTTTCAGTTTTTATGTATTTGTTAATGTTAGTTTTCCATAAAATAATTGCAGATATTAAGATTGATATTGATCCTATTACAGCATATGTATTATAGGTGATATTTAAATTTGATAGTGATTTACCTAATAATAAACCTGATATAATAGCAGCAATATAATATATAATTTCATAAAGTAATTTTCTTTTAGCATATAATTTATCATCTTTATTGATTTTAGATATTAATGGATACATTGATGCACATATTTCAACATCTATTGCATATTCAATCATTACTAAGAATTTTATTAATATATTTAAATTTGATTGATATAGAATAAATAATAAAGATAATATAATTGATTTTATAGCCATTAATATAATAACAAAATTCTTAAGCCTATTTTGTTTTATAATATTTGAACTTAAAAAAATAATAGATACTGTTATTAAAGATGCTAAACTTAAAATTGTACTGATAGTATTAACACTCATTCCATTATTAGAAAGCCATAATTCTAAAAAATTATAGAATATTCCATCAGCAAATGCTAAAAATACGTTTACTAATAATAATTTTTTTACATCTTTATTCATGTTTAATCCTTAATACATAATATTATTTTGAATAGCCCAAGGGATAAAATGATCTCTTATGGCAGATGCTAATTGACTATCATCATCGCCTAGTTTAAACCATTTATATTCTACTATTTCATCATTTGGTAATAATTCTACATCTATTTCTTTTAATGCAAGCATCATATGCATTTCAATAGTTAAAGATGGATCTGATAGAGCAGGCTCTCTAAATGCTAAGATTTCTTTTAATTCATCTTCTTGAATATCAAAGCCATTTGCTATTTCTTCTTGGCATTCTCTTCTAGCGGCTTCTTTATAAGTTTCGCCTTTTTCTACTCCTCCACCTACTAATGTATATCTTCCTTTTTTAGCGCTTCTTTGTGACATACTAATTAATACTTTTCCATCTTTAACAAAAGCTGTTCCTACTACATAAATTAAATTATCCATATTTTTACCTCACTTATGATATGTTTCATTATTAATTATTTTAAAACCTCTATAAATTTGTTCTAGTAAAACTCCCCTAAATAAACCATGTGGAAAGGTTAAATCACTAAATGATAGTTCATAGTCTACTTTATCATAAACTTCATTACTTAACCCATCTGATCCACCTATTATAAAATCTATATTAGCATAATTCATTAAGTTTTTCGATATAAATGATGCAAATTCTAAAGATGTCATCTTATTTCCTTTTATACTTAATGCAACTTTATAACTTTTATTATTTAATTTTGATAGGATTTTGATTCCTTCATCTTTTGGATTAGAATCAGGAATTTCAATTATTTCTAATTTATGATATTTATTAATTCTTTTTAAATAATCATTAATCATTAAATTTAAATATTCTTCTTTAATTTTACCTGGGCATATTATTCTTATCATATTTCTACCCCTTCTGTTTTTTCATATTGTTTAGCTGCTTCATAATTAGTAAATTCAATATTATTTTCTATAAGTTCATTTTTAAGAGTTTCAATAGCTAGTTCGGGGGTATTATTTTCTTCACTTAAATGAGCTAGTATAACTTTTTTAGTATCTTTACCTATTAATTTACTAAGATAAAAAGCAGATGATTCATTAGATAAGTGTCCTACATCACTTGCTACTCTTGCTTTAAGCCATTTAGGATATCTTCCATTCATTAACATTTCTAAATTATGATTACTTTCCATTATATATAGATTTTTATTTTTTAATTTTGGAAAATATTTTTGATTTAAGTATCCTGTATCAGTTATTTGAACTACAGAAGATGCACCTTCAGTAATAATATATCCGCGACTATCAGATGCATCATGGCTTGTTTTAATATTTTCTATTACTACATTATCTATTAATATATTATCTTGTAAAAACATTACGTTATCATATTGTTTTAAAAATGGTAAATCATTATACATTAATTCGGAAAGAATAATGGTAGGAGTATACTTATTTAATATTGTTTTTAATGCAGATGTATGATCTGAATGAGTATGAGATATTAATATATAATTAATATCTTTTAAGGTTAAATTGTTTTCTTTTAATTTATCATTTATATTTTTTGCTGTGGATCCTGCGTCAATTAAAAAGTTAGCGGTTTTAGTTCGGATTAGGGTTGAATTACCTTTAGAACCACTTGCTAATACGCTAACTAACATGAGAACACCGAACAAGGATTAATATAGTTACCACTTGGATTTACAATACCAAAGTGTAAGTGAGTACCTGTTGATGATCCACTTGATCCCATTGTACCTATTTTTTCTCCACGGCTAACTGTTTGCCCAACTCTTACCTTTACATCTTGTCTTAAATGGGCATAAATAAGTTTATATCCATTGTATGATACCATGACGTGATTACCCCAATAGTTACCACAACTGCTACCATATCCACCGACATTAGCACAGCTTGAAACTACTTCAGTAACTACTCCCTCAGTTGAAGAATATATAGGGGAACCAAATCCACATCCAGAAATATCAATACCATTATGATGTTTACCCCAACGCCATCCATATCTACTTGTAATAATATATGGTTTAATCGTTGGCCATAACCATTCATCACCAGATATATCAGGAGTATAATTACTATAATTTGGTTCTGAATATGTTTTTGTTCCTCTTGCTACTATACGATTTACAGTTGGAGTAATCTGTTCAGATTTACTAATAAATAGCTGATTGATATCACCATTTTTAAACTGAATTTTTTCAGTTACTTTATCTACTCCATTAGTTCCTTCTTGAATAACTTTAGTTGTACCTGAGTATAGAGTACTATCTTTTTTATATTCAGTATCATACTTATTAATAATATTTTCTACTTTTTCAATTTCGTGTACAATAGTTACAACTGGTGCAATAAGACCAATAGATACTTCTTGTCCTTTACTTAATAAGATATCTTTATCTGGTATATTAGGATTTGCTACTAAAAATTCTTCGATACTTAAGTTATTTTTTTCAATAATGTCGTTTATGGTATCGCCTTCTTTAACATTATAAGTTTTTTGTTTTTCAGTTGTACCAAATAACAAATATTTACTTAAATCTTCTGATGATGTAAAAATATTTTCTTTAACACTTATAAGGGCTTTTTTAGTGGTTACATCTTCTTCCCAATATATAGCTTCGATACGTTCGCCTTCTTCTTTTATTTCAGCTTGAGTATTGTTTTTATATGCATCAAGTTGTTCTGCGCCAACAAAGGCTGCTACTGCATTATAAAAAGCTTCATCAAAGAATTCTTTACTAAGTGTATAAATATATAAAGGCTTTCTATCTTCATCTTGATATTTAATAGTTACAACATATCCTTCTATAGTAAATGGTTCTGATTGTTCAATTAAATTATATATTTCTTCGGCAGTTTTAATATTATTATTAAATGTTGTAACTTTTTCAATATTTAATCCATTAGGAGGATAAACCTTATCTATCTTATATTTATTTTTAATTTCATTTTGTTTTTCATCAATAATATTTAAAAGTTCTTCTTTTGATTCAATAAATCCAATAGTTTTACCATTTAAATAAACTTTATATACTTCTATAGGTGATGCAAAAGATGAACCTGTAGAACTTAAGAATAGTATTGCTATTCCTATAAATATTGTTATTAATATTGATGTCATGTTATTTTTTTTCATATATATCACTTCTTTTTTATTTATTTTCTTCTTTTTTAATATAGTTTCTAAAATTACTCATACTTCTTTCAAATAGTAATTCTATTGTACCAGTTCCCCCACTACGATGTTTACCGATAATTAATTCAGTAACAGATACGTCTGTAGCTTCAGAAGCTGGTTTATTATAATAATCATCTCGATATAAGAATGCTACTATATCAGCATCTTGTTCAATTGAACCTGATTCTCTTAAATCAGACATAATTGGTCTTTTATTTTCACGAAGTTCAACACTACGTGATAGTTGTGCAAGGGCAATAACTGGAACTTGTAATTCCATAGCCATAGTTTTTAAACTACGTGATATTTCAGAAACTTCTTGTTGACGATTTCCTTCATATTTGGCACTACCACTTATTAACTGTAAGTAATCTATTACAATCATTGCAAGGCCACTACCTTGGGTTGCTAAACGGCGACATTTTGCTCTAATTTCGGAAATTGTCATACCACTGGAATCTTCAATGTAGATATTTGTTTCTCCAAGTTCACTCATAGCTTCATTTACTTTTTTCCAGTCATTATGTTCTAAGCGTCCTGTTCTTAGTTTTCCTTGCTCTATTCCACCGGCTGCTGAAATCATACGCATTGCTAATTGTTCAGCACTCATTTCCATGTTAAAAATTGCAACTGCTTTATTAGTCGATTTTGCAGCATTTACAGCCAAGTTTAAACCAAATGCAGTTTTACCCATAGCAGGACGAGCTGCAATTATAATAAGTTCTCTTTCATGGAACCCACTTGTTAATTTATCTAAATCATAAAAACCAGATGGTACTCCTGTTATATCAGCACCATTTTTAGCTAGACGTTCTAATTCATTTTGCGTGCTTCTAATTACTTCGCCAATTGTTTTAAATTCACCGGCTTTACGAGCCTTAGTTACACTAAAAATCTTTTTTTCAGCATCGTCTATTAAATCATTAGTATCTTCTTCTTCATTATATGCGTTATTTGTGATACTATTGGTTGTATCTATTAATTTTCTTCTTAAAGCTTTATCTCTTACTATATCTATATAATAATCAACATTAGCAGCTGATACAACAGAATCAATAACATCACTTAAGTATTCGATTCCACCTATACTATTAATGTTTCCTTTTTTCTCTATTTCATTTTTTACTGTAGCAGAATCAAGTGGTATCTTATTTTGATGAAGAGAGTTAATTGCTTCAAATATTCTTCTGTTTGCTTCACTATAAAACATATCTGGTTCTAGTTCTTCGCAAACTTTATCTAATGCATATCTGGTTAAAAAAGCGCATCCAATTGCGTTCATTTCAGCGTCTAAGTTTTGAGGCATTTTTCTCTCGGCCATATTATCCCTCTTTTACATTAATTTTTATTTGAGCAACCACCTTTTTATGCAAATTAATATTAACTAGATGAACTCCTAAAGTATCTATAGGGTTATCTATTTTAATAGTTTTTTTATCAATATTTATATTCTTTTTTGCTAGTTCTTCAGTTATTTGTTTTGAAGATATGCTACCAAAAACTTTACCTGTCTTTCCAGTTTTAACTTTAAATGTTAATTCTAATGCTTCTATTTGACTTTTAATGTTTTTACAATCTTCAATTAAAGCTTGTTCATTATCTTTACGTACTTTTAATTCTTGATCTAGAATATTTTTACTACCAGCTGTATATTTTACGGCAAGGCCATTTTTTATTAGGAAGTTTTGAGCATAACCATCACTTACTTCTATTATGTCATCTTTTTTTCCTTGCTTCTTTACATCTTTAAGTAATATTACTTTCATGAATTTGCCTCCCATCTAAGTCAAAAGTATTATATCAAATAATAATAAAAAAAGATACCTTAAAACTAAAAGTATCTATTTAACAAATGGTATTAAAGCCATAAAACGAGCTCTTTTAATTTGTTTAGCAATATATCTTTGATGTTTAGCACATGCTCCTGTC